>JAGREF010000421.1 GCA_020446665.1 Sphingomonadaceae bacterium | reverse complement strand
CACCCAAGCGATCGACCAGTTCGCTGGGGGTGTTTGTATCGGTCGTGATGGTCGTCGCCTATCACAAGGTAAATCAATATGGCGAAGACTTTGCCGCACTGGGCCGGGTGGACCCGATCATCGCCCTGTGGGGGCCCTTTGTGCTGTTCGCCGTGCTGATCGTCTGGATGTATTACCGTGTTGCCTTTGTGCCTGGCGGGCAAGCGATCGGCGCGTTGGAGAATGCTGCGGCCAAGCTGGGCAAGCAATTGCGCAGGCTGATTGAACGCAAAAGCAGCCCAAAAATCGCGGCACCGGCGGAATAGGGGAAAGGTATCATGCATCTCGATTTCTTTCCTTCGCGCACGCTGACCGTCTACCTCGCACGTCTGTTCATCACACGTATCTTTGCCGTGTTGGTGATGTTGGTGCTGGTGCTGATGATGCTCGACCTGCTGTCCAAGAGCGGGGATATCCTTGCCCAGCCTGGCAACGGGCAGGCTCAGCTGCTGACCTATGCCAGCCTGCGCATCCCGCAGCTGATCCAGAGCTTTGTGCCCTATTCCGTGCTTTTGGCGACGCTGATCACCCTGGTCACGCTCAATCAGAACAGCGAAGTGATCGCGATGAAGGCTGCGGGCCTCTCGGCGCATCAGGTGCTTTCGCCACTGCTCCTGACCGCCCTGGCCGTGAGCGTGCTAAGCTTTGCCTTCAATGAGCGTTTCGTCACCCGCGCCACATCAACGCTCAAAGTGTGGGAAGCAGCGGATTATGGCCCACTGCCGAAAGAGTCCGGCGTGCGCGCCAATGTCTATCTGACCGATGGTGACAACGTCCTGAGCGCTGCCACGATTACCGGCACGGGCGAGAATATCCGGATGAACGGCGTCAGCTGGTATGTGCGTGACCAGCAGGGGATGATTGCGCAGCAAGTTCGTGCCCCCACCGCCACCTTTGCAGCACCGGGCTGGAAATTGCAGGACGCCACCCGCTTCGATGTGCAGAAGGCGGATACTGAGCGGTTACCCGAACTGATAGTGGGGCAGGATATCACCCCCGCCCAGATCGACCTGGAACGGATTGACCCTGACGCGCAGAGCTTTGTCCAGCTCTATCGTTCTATCAACGCCTATGAAGAGGTTGGCCGCCGCACGGGCGAATTGCGCGCGAAATGGTGGCACAAGATTTCCGGCCCGCTTTCTGCCCTGCTGATGCCCTTGCTTGGCGCTGTGGCGGCTTTCGGGCTTGCCCGCTCTGGGCAGCTCTTCCTGCGCGCCATTATCGGCATGGCGCTGGGCTTTGCCTATTTCGTGGTCGACAATGCTGCGCTTTCCATGGGCAGCTTCGGCGGATACCCACCCTTCCTTGCGGCGTGGGCGCCGTTCCTCCTGTTCCTGTTGATCGGCGAGACGGTTCTGATCCGAACCGAGGAATAATTCAGCGCTTGACCATCGTGCTGCGGGCAATCCGCATAACGAGATGGAGCAGCCCGGGATGGTTCGCTCCCTGATAGGTCGAACCCTGACCCAGTTCAGCATTCAGCCGTCGATGGCATTCACCCAGCGCGTGATAGGGCATGGAGGGCATCAGGTGATGGAGCGCGTGATAGCGCAGCCCGACCGGAGCCCAGATCGCGGCAATAAATCCCGGAGGTGGCACATTGACGGAATCGAGAAATTGCGCGGTGACGCTCATCGGCTCGCCATCATTCTCCCACAGATGGGCCACCAGCGTACGCAGCTGGTTGAGCACGGCAGTGATGGAAACGACAGCCAGCGCAATCAACAGCGGTCGCCAGCCAATATAGGCCGTGCTGCCAATGACGATCCACGACCAGATGAATGCCCCCAGTTCCTGCCAGAACACACGGCGTTTCATCTCGCCTTCGGGCGGCTTGCGGCGGAAATCGGGGTTGATCGCCAGCGCAGAGGCGCGTTCCCACACCAGCTTGCGGATCGGAGGAATGATGAGGCCGAGCGGCACCAGCAGGGCCGACCGGATCAGCAGCGCAATCGGCGCGAGCAAGGCGATCAGCACGAATGCCGGCAAGGACCACGGCTTCATCAATGCGAGCGGAAGATATTCCGGGTCGTCGATCGTGCCGTATTGCGTGCGCTTGTGATGCAGCGTGTGCACGCCTTCATACATGAAAGACGGCATCAGCATCGGGATGCCGACCAGCAGGTTCCAGCCGAGCCGGAAGCCGGGCAGAGCATCACGGTGAATGTGGGTCAGTTCATGGATGAACAACAGCGCGCGGTAGAGCAGCAGTGCGGATGCCAGACCCAAAGTAATGGCCAGCGGCACGCTGTCCACCAGGATCGCCCCTGCCAGCGCAGCATAACCCAGCAGCGCATTAGCCAGCATGTCAGGCCAGTAAATTTCCGGGCGCGCCTTTTCCAGATCCTTCGTCAGGTCACGCGCAGCCTTCAGCATCGCCTTGTCATCGGCGATATCCTGCAGCCGGGTGGGCTGGTGCGCCTGCGATGAGCCCGCGGCCGGTTCGATGGTTTGTTGCGCAGTCATGGTCTCTATTCCGGAAGCTGGCCCTTAGCCCAGA
>JAGREF010000420.1 GCA_020446665.1 Sphingomonadaceae bacterium | reverse complement strand
GGACGCTGGCTTCGAAGCCGCCGACTTCCTTCTGCTCATGGACCTGGTTGGCGCGATCCGCCAGGCGGGTCATCGCGTCGGCCTTGTTCGGCTGGCTCGAATCGGCGGACATGTCCGGGCCGCCGGCTTCACCGGGCAGAGGCGGGAATTGTTCGCCACCGGGCGCCGGGGCCTTGCTACGCGCAGGTTCGGCACCGCCGCCCTTCATCGGGCGGGCAACACCGAAGGACGGCCGCGCACCGGGCGCCATTCCACCGGGTCCGTTCTTCCGTCCAAAAGCGCTCATTCCATGCCCTCCAGGCAAACTTTAGTTGTTATCCCGCTTTGGCTGAAGATGCCGAAGCGGCTGTTCCGAAGAATGGTGAATAATCTGGAAACCTTGATTTTTTCCTAAAGCTGGCTGCGCTTCATTGTCCTGCAGGCAGTGCCCGGATCTGCTTGATTCCAGGGATGCACAATGCCGTGGGAGGGGGCCTTATCGGTTGGTCACGGGCAATCAGATAGACCCGGTATTGCAGACCGTTTATACCGCGCGGGCTGCGATAAACCTTCTGTGCGAGAGAAGCTGGGAGGTAATCGAGATCAAGATTTGTCACGATATGGCTGCGCCCCTTGGCCTTGCCGATCTGTTCCAGACTGGCTTTGACCGCTTCCTCGCTCCGTGATTGCACTGGCGAGTCCCAGCGGACGAAGCTTTGCAGGCAGGGCTTGCCGGGATGTTCGACTGGCTTGCCCGTCAGCGCGGGAATGCCTTGCGCATCATCCTGTGGGAAGGCGATCAGCCGCGATTCGAGCAGGCCCATTCTGTCCAGATCGCGCGCGGCGATATGGGCGGTATCAAACGGCACCAGAAAGGCGAACAGAGCCGTTGCCAGTCCGGCCAAGGCGTTGGCTCCGATCCACAGGCGGAAGGCAGCATTGGGCTTGCGGCCGTGGTCCTGCCGGGCGATCCAGAGGAGGCTGATCAGCAGAATGGCGATCAACATCAAATGACGAGGGGACAGTGGGTAGACGAGCACACTGAATGCGGCGCAGAGCAGGACAAAGCCCACCAACAGCAAGCGCATGGCTGGCAGGCCTGCGAATTGTCGCCAGGCAAACCAGTAGAAGCCAATCCAGAAGATGGGGGCGAGCAGGAAGAAGGCCGTGCCGTTCCACGCCGGTTCAAACAATTCGAACTGGAAGGGCAGGAACAATGTCCCGCTGCGGGCAAGGAAAGAGCCAATTTCGAACAGCACCCCGCGAGAGGCCATGGCCGGGGTCATATCGGCTGCTGGTATGACAGTGTATGCGGCAAAGGCGCTGCTCGCCAGCCACAGGACAAAGCCCGCCCATGACCACCCGGTGCGGCGCCAGCGCAGCAGCATGAAGATCCCGCTGATTACGCCGAACAGGAAATCACAGAGCGGCAGGAGAATGATGGGCAGCCATGCCAGTCGGCTGCGCCACAGTACCAGCGCCAATATAATCAGCATGACGCCGAGAGTCAGGCTGCGAGAGATGGTGTTGAATTCGAAAAGGATGAACTCAGTGAGTGCGAGGGCCAGCCGCTCTGCGCGCTGGAACGGGGCCTTGAACAGGATGAGTGCCTGGGTCGTGAGGCCCAACAGCAAGGCAATTGCCGCTAACACCCAGATGGTCGGAACCAGCTGCGCCATCGCTTGCAGCATCCAGTACCACAGCGGAGGATGCCCTTCATAGGACAGGTTCTCGAACAGCGCCGCCTGGTCTGGCGATTGCAATGCAATTTGAAGTGCCTGCCATTCATCCAGCCAGGGCCAATGGGACAGGGTCAGCGCAGCCTGCAAGGCAAACACGAACAGGATCGCCGCCGCCCAGATCGGAGCGCGCGCAAGGAACCGGTTCGCAATCGCATAGGCAGATTCGCTGCCGGCCAGCAAACGCGCCAGCAGCGGATGATCCAGAATTCCTTGCGCCAGCTGATTCATGACAGGCCCTGTTTACCCCGGATTTCAGACCTATAGTGGGCATGTTAAATTCATCTTAAGCATGAATGGAAACTCTGCTCTAAACATAGTCATTAGCCATGTGTTGGGGCGGGTGAGGCTAGATAATGGCTGTGCATTGCATTGCCTTATCCGCCGCAGGGTAAGGAACTGCAAAGCCCGGTTTGCTCCTGCTTTGGCCCTTCCGCAGTGAGTGACAACTATCCCGGTCCGATCGCTGCCAACCCCTTCGGCGCGTCGGGCCGGGCAATGGTTTTTCTGGGGCAATCCTTAACCGCAAAAGCAGCCACTTGTAGCGATGAGTCTGGCGGAGTGCGGGCAGGTGCACTATCGGCATCCCATCACGCCAATCGGGGAAGGCTGACTTGCAACAAAATGATCGCGCCGGCCTGCTTTACACTATGGCAGGTTTTGTCCTGCTGAGCTGTGGGGATGCTGTTATCAAGAGCATGGCCGGGCAGTGGGCGCCAACCGCCATTGCAACACTGCGCTATGCGCTGGGGGCCGCGGGGCTGAGCGCGATCCTGCTGGCTCGGCAGGGGCCGGGGGCTTTCCGCATGCCGCGGCGCGGCCTGCAATTGCTGCGCGGGGCATCGGTGGCCACTGCCACGATCTGCTTCTTTTCTGCCATTTTCCTGATGCCGCTGGCGGAAACAGCCACGATCACCTTTGTCAGCCCGATGATCACCGCGTTGCTGGCCCCTGTATTTCTGGGCGAAAGGGCCAAATCGGCGACCTTTATTGCCTCACTCGTGGCCTTTGCCGGGGTGGCGCTGGTGCTGCGCCCCAATGTCGCGGAACTGGGCTGGCCTGCTTTCCTGCCGCTGGGCTGTGCGCTGGGGATGAGCACGTTGTTCCTTGCCAATCGTGCGGCTGCCGGGCTGGGTACGCCGCTGGCGATGCAGGCCTATATCGCGCTGGCGGCCACTCCTTTGCTGGTCCTTGCAACGCTGGCAGGGCATCTGAGCGGGATCGAGAGCCTGCATGTCGGCACGCCGGGCTGGAGCATGATTGCGCGCTGTGCCATCGTTGCCTGCAGCGCCAGCGTTGCGCATTGGCTGATCTATATGGGAACCATGCGCGCTGGCGCGGCAACTGTGGCGCCGATGACCTATGTCCAGCTGATCGTCGCCGTCGCGCTGGGCTGGATGTTCTTTGATGAGCGCCCGGATATGATCGCGGCGCTGGGCGGGGCGATCATTGTCGCTGCGGGCCTTTATCTCTGGCGAGAAGGGCGGGTAAAGGAGCCCGCGATGACCGACTGACACAATCTGCTTGCATTGATATCAATGATTGATATCAATGCGCCATGCCGCGTATCCTCGCAGACCTTCCCGATGACGATATCCAGTGGCTCGACCGCTTGTCGGCGGAACGCGGCATTTCGCGGGCTGCCTTGCTGCGCGAGGCAGTGACAGCCTTTCGGGCGAAGGATCGCGACTGGCTGGATGCCGGCTTCGGCCTGTGGACCCGCCATGGTCAGGGCGTGGAAGGGAACCGCTTCGAACAGGACATCCGCAGAGACTGGGATGAAGGGCAAGGCGCATGAGCGGCGGAACCTTCTTCGATACCGGCATATTGGTGGATACGCTCTCCGGTGACCGCCGCGCCATGGCGGAAATGCGCCGGGTCAAGCATCCCTGCATCAGCCGGGTGAGCTGGCTGGAGGTTCTGTCAGGCGCTCCGGCGGCTGCGCGGGACGAGACAGAAGCTTTCCTCGGCCATTTCGCCTGTCGTGAAATTTCTGCCGAAATCGCAAGGCGCGCGGCCACTTTGCGGCATGACCGGCCAGAGATCCCGCTGCCTGCTGCGCTGGTGCTGGCCACGGCGCAGGAATATGGCGCGATACTTGTTACACGGAATACAAAGGATTTTCCGGCACAGATGCCGGGAATCAGAATCCCCTACAGCTAATTACAAAGGGTATACCCACGCATGTGCGGAATTATTGGCATTGT
>JAGREF010000419.1 GCA_020446665.1 Sphingomonadaceae bacterium | reverse complement strand
GCCCTCAAGTAGCGTAGCGGTAGGGCAGACAAGAATCCCCGTCGGAGCGATCCGGCGGGGTTTTTCTTTGTCCGGCCCATGTGATTTGACGCAGGGCAAAGTCAGCAGGGCCGGTGTGGGATAGCGTTGCTTCATAACACAAAGAAGGAGCGGAAATGTCTCATACTCCCCACGAACTTGCCGATGAATTCCCGCAGGATCATGCGATCCTGCACGATCTCAAGATGAATAATGCGCATTTTGTGACGCTGGCAGAGCGCTATCACGATGTGAACCGCGAAATTCACCGCATTGAAAGCGAAGTAGAGGCCGCTTCCGATGATCGGGCGGAGGAACTCAAGAAACAGCGCCTGGCGCTGGTGGATGAAATTTCGCAGATGATCTCGGCGGAAAAGGCCAAGGCCTGACAGTTGTGATCGGTGGGCGAGGGATCAGAACTCGTCCGCTGCATCCAGCAAGGATGTCAGCCGTTTGGGCGCGACCATGCGCCAGCTGCGTTGCAGCCATCCGGCCACATGGTCCCAGTCCACGCCAGGCTGGTTGAGGATGATCCCGACCCAGCCGCTCGCACCGTAATAAGCGGGCTTGAAATAAATGTCGGGGGCCTGTTCGCACAGGCTCAGCAATTCGTCCTGGCTGCCGGTCTTGACCAGCACGGCGACATGCGGCTCGCCGTGGTGCTGATCGTTGAAATAGGCGAAATATTTGCCGCTCTTGCCGCCTGTGCGCCAGCCGGGGGAGCCATGGCTGTCACGCGCTTCGGCCTCGGGAAGGGCGAGCGCCAGTCGCTCTACCTGTTGCAGCAGCCATGCCGCGTCATAGGGGCGTGAGACCAATGCGTTGAGGCAGCGCGAATAGAGCTGGTGCTCGGCAATCAACACGCGCTTTGCCAGCGAATCTTCCGTATCGCCGGGCTGGATGGCCACGCGCGCCTGACCAAGTATCGGCCCGTCATCCAGTTCTGCGGTCACTAGATGGACCGTGCAGCCTGCATGGCTGTCCCCCGCTTCCAGCGCACGTTGATGCGTGTGCAGCCCCTTATATTTGGGCAGCAGGGAAGGGTGGATATTGACCATCCGGCCTTCCCAGCCCGAAACGAATTCGGGCGTCAGGATGCGCATATATCCAGCCAGTGCGACATAATCGGCGCCACTGGCCCGGATGGCCTTGTCCATCGCCATGTCATGCGCGCCGCGCTCCATCCCCTTGTGCGAGAGGGAGAAGGTGGCGATCCCCTCTGCCTCGGCCAGCTTCAAGCCGCCTGCATCGGGATCATTGCTGGCGACCAGCACCAGTTCATAGGCGGCATCCGGCAAGCGGCTGGCGTAAAGCAGCGCGGCCATATTGGTCCCGCTGCCGGAAATCAGCACGGCGACTTTTGCCTTCTCAGGCATTATGCGTCGCACTCCACGCCTCGCGCGCGCTCCATGTGCCTTGCAAGCCTTTGACCGTGCAGCCGCGTTCCCCGGCGACGATCTCGCCCACGCGCAGCACAGTTTCGCCAGCCGCTTCCAGTTCGCCGGTCAGGTCAGCGACCTTGTCCGGCTCAACCACCAGCACCATGCCGACCCCGCAATTGAACGTGCGCGCCATTTCGCCCGGTTCGATATTGCCCTGCGCCTGCAGGAACGCCATCAGCCGGGGCTGTTCCCATGCATCTGCATACACCATTGCATGCGCGCCATCGGGCAGGACGCGCGGGATATTCTCCAGCAAGCCGCCGCCAGTGACATGCGCCAGCGCCGCAACCTTGCCTGCGCGGATCGAGGGGAGCAGGCTCTTCACGTAAATTCTTGTCGGCTCGATCAAGGCTTCGATCAGCAGGCGGTCCTGATCGAACAGGGCAGGGCGGTCGAGCTTCCAGCCCTTGTCTGCCGCCAGCCGCCGGACCAGCGAAT
>JAGREF010000418.1 GCA_020446665.1 Sphingomonadaceae bacterium | reverse complement strand
TGGTGTGGGTGCGCTGGCCACGGACGGGCAGCTTGGCACGGTGACGGAGACCGCGATAGCTACGCAGGTCCATCAGGCGCTTGATGTTCATCGCGGTTTCGCGACGAAGGTCACCCTCGACCATAAATTCCGCATCGATGGTTTCACGGATCGAAAGCACCTCTGCGTCGGACAGGTCCTGCACGCGGCGGGTGTGATCAATGCCCAGCTTGTCAGCGATAGCTTTCGCCGAGGTCGGGCCAATACCGTGAATATAGGTGAGCGCGATAATAACGCGCTTGTTTGTGGGGATATTTACCCCGGCAATACGAGCCACTTACTTCTCCATGCTCCACAGGGGCTGAACCCCTATCTCATAGCGACATTCATTCAATCCGGCAGAGTCCTGAACGGCAAAAAGTCCGGTTGGCGCGCATCAATGGCTGGCACCTGCCGGACTACCCCGCTTTGTCAAATGAATGGGCCGCTTAGGGCGATTCGTCGCGCAGGTCAATAGCAGAGCGCACCGCAGTGGTGCGGTGGGTTCCTAACGCGAAATTAACCATAACATACTAGATTTTACGTAATGATCAATGCTGCCCCACCCTTGCGCTTTTTGCTGCTGGTGGCGCTGTGCTTTGCGCAGCCGTTGCTGGCTGATCCTGCGCGCGCGGGGCGACTGGAAGCGGGCAATTTCACGGCCCATGCAACCAATGCAGACCCCAACCCGCGCACTGTCACATTCCAGCAGCCCTTTGACACGCCACCGGTGGTGGTGGCGCTGGTGGATGACAAGGGCAGCAATTCCTCCACCATTCGCATCACCAACATCACTACCACCGGTTTTGATGAGCTGATCCTGGAACCCGATAGCTGGGATGGCCGCCATATTGCGCAGGATGTGCAATATCTGGCGGTGGAGCCTGGGCGCCACGTCCTGCCCGACGGGTCAATCATCGAAGCAGGCTTTGCCACTGTTTCGGCCATCCAGCATGGTGGCGGTGTGACCGGGCCTAGCAGCTGGGCCTCGATCAGTTTTTCCGCTCCCTTACCCTCTGCCCCGGCGGTTATCATGCAATTGCAGAGCGCCAATAGCGAAACCCGCGGCGTCGCCAGTCAGAGCTCGCAGCCCTTCATCACAGCCAGCCTGCAAAATGCCGGGCCAACCGGTTTCGAACTGGCGCTGGAACGCAGCGAAGCCGGGGCCGGCCCCATTCCTTCGCCAGAGACGATTGGCTGGATTGCCTTTCCTGCAGGGGCGAGCGGCAGCTTTCCCGATCTCTCGGGCAGCGCCGTGCAATGGAGCGCCTCTGTCACGGCGGCCAATGTGGCCGGCTGGGACAATGGCTGTTTCACCAATCCGCATGGCCTGACCAGCGGCACAGTGGTGGCAATCGCCAAGAAAGTCACACGCAATGGCGGCGACGGCGGCTGGCTGCGGCGATGCAGCCTTTCTGCGACGGATATCGGGCTGACCGTGGATGAAGACACCGCCAATGATACAGAGCGGTCGCATACAGGCGAAGCCGCGGCGATCCTGGCATTCTCACGCCCCTTTCACGCGCGGTTGGTGCCGGAATTGTCCGTCACCAAGGTCAGCCAGACCCTGCCCGGTGCGCTTGGCGATTTTGCGCTGCCCGGCGCGGTGGTGGAATATCTGATCATTGTCAGCAATAGCGGCAATGCGCCGCCCAATTGGGACAGCCTGGTCTTGACAGAAACATTGCCGACCGAGGTAGCTTTGGTGGTGGATGATTTCGCTGCCCCGGGCAGCGGCCCGTTGCAATTCACCGATGGCAGCCCTGCCACCGGGCTGGGATGCAGCTTCATCGCGCTCAGCAGCCCGTCGGACTGCTATGATTTCTCAACCGACGGGATCAGCTATTCCTATGTCCCCGTACCCGGCCCGGATGGAACAGACCCGGCGGTGACGCATATTCGCATTGCTCCCAGCGGATTTCTCGCGGCGGATACAGGTGCGGGACCGACCAGCCTGCAATTGCGGTTTCGCGCGCGCATCGCCGAATAGGCCGCCTTAGAAATTGCTGCGGAACTGGCCGCCATCGAGAAGCAGGTTCTGCCCGGTCATATAGCCTGCCTTGGCGCTGGCGAGGAAGGCGCAGGCAGCGCCGAATTCCTCCACCGTGCCCATGCGCCCGGCCGGGTTCGGCGCGAGAAAGCGCTCCGTCGCTTCCTCTTCAGTGATCCCGCCAGCCTTGGCCATCATGCCTGCCAGCGCCACCATCCGGTCAGTTTCGAACGGGCCCGGCAGCAGGTGATTGATCGTCACCCCATGCTTTACCACTTGCCGCGCGATGGAGGAGAAGAAAGCGGTCAAGCCTGCCCGCGCGCCTGAGGACAGCTCCAGCCCATCGACCGGGGTCAGGACGGAGAGCGAGGTGATGTTGATGATCCGGCCAA
>JAGREF010000417.1 GCA_020446665.1 Sphingomonadaceae bacterium | reverse complement strand
TCTTTGGCCGGATGACCGGATGGGGACAGGAAGGTAGCCTCAGCAAGGCGTCTGGGCATGATATAAATTATATCGCGATGACGGGGGCCTTGCACGCCATTGGCAGGCGAGGCGAACCGCCCACCGTTCCTCTGAATCTGGTGGGAGACTATGCCGGTGGCACCATGTTCCTGGCCCTTGGCATGGTCTCGGCCATTCTTTCTGCGCGTGGCACCGGCAAGGGGCAGGTGGTCGATGCCGCCATGGTCGATGGTGTCGCGAACCTGCTTGGCCTTTATCATGCCTTCGTGGCCAATGGCATGTGGGAGGACCAGCCCGAATCGAACCTGCTCGACGGCGCGGCACCGTTTTATCGTTGCTATCTGTGTGGTTGTGGTGGCTCGGTTGCGGTTGGCGCGCTGGAGCCGCAATTCTTCGCCTTGCTGCTTGATGGGCTGGAAGTGCCGCAGGATCGCTATCGCCAGCACGATCGCGCCCAGTGGCCTGCCATGCAGGCGGAATTCGAGCGGCTCTTCGCGTCAAAATCACGTGATGAGTGGGAGAAACGATTCGCCGGGACCGACGCTTGCGTATCGCCGGTGCTGTCTTTGGCCGAGGCAACGCGCCACCCCGTCAACGACGAGCGTGGTGTGTTCCTGCAGCACAATGGCGTGATGCAGGCTGCGCCAGCTCCGCGATTTTCGGTCACACCGGGAGAGGTGAGCGAGGGCAAGGCCGCCACGGTGGACGATGTGCTGCGGGCCTGGGCTAAATCCTGATCACCCGCTTGCCGGTATTTTCGCCGCGATAGAGGCCGGCGAGCGCATCCGGGCAGGCATCCAGACCGTCGAGGACTTCTTCGGAATAGCGGAGTTTGCCATCGCGCACCCATTGCGCCAGCTTTGCTACCGCTTCTTCCCACTTGTCCATGTGATCGAAGACCACAAAGCCCTGCATACGCGCGCGTTTCACCAGCAGGTGGCGTTCGACCCGTGGGCCGGTTGGCCACGGGGCCCAACGGTCGATCGCTGCCGTCCCGCAGTTCACAACTCTCGCCCCCAATGCCAGATGGGGTAGCACCGCATCGCTTACCTGACCGGACGTGTTGTCGAAGTAGATATCCACGCCATTGGGACATTCTTCGGCAATCGCTGCATCCAGCGTTCCGGCTTTGTAATCAATGGCCGCATCGTAGCCGAATTCCTTCAGGCATTGCTGCACCTTGTTGGCACCTCCGGCAATGCCTACCGTGCGGCAACCCAGCAAGCGGCCGATCTGCCCCACGGCAGAGCCGACAGAGCCAGCCGCCGTTGAGACGACCAGCGTATCGCCAGGTTTCGGTTCTCCCACCAGTGTCAGGGCAAGTAAGGCGGTCACACCGTTGATACCCAGGACACCCAGCGCCAAAGAGGCGGGCAGGTCGGTCTGTATCACCGCGCGCACAATCGCCTCCGGCTTTACCGTTGCGAATTGCTGCCATCCGAACCAGCCCAGCACGATCTGGCCCGCGTGCCAGTCCGGGCTGCGACTTTCGACGATTTTGCCAACCGCGAGCGAGCGCATCACACCGCCGATGGGAACCGGGTCCGAATAATTTCCGCTATCGGCAATCCAGCCCCGCATGGCCGGATCAACCGAAAGGAACTGATTGGCCACGCGCACTTCGCCATCCTGCAACGGGGACAGGGAGGTTTCCTCAATCGCGAAATCGTTTGCTTGCGCAATGCCCACGGGCCGCGAGACAAGGACCACCCTTTTGTTCGGTGCAGGCTTCTGCTGTGTCATGGCTTGCCAAAAGACAGTGTAATGACAGTGGACCGCCTATCGCAGGGTAGGTGTTGGGTGTAGCACTCGTCTGGATGGCAAATCCAAACGGGCGGACATTTGTGCGCTTATCGTTGATCTTGGGAGAATCACTCCAATGCGTGAAGTGTTTATCTATGACCATGTGCGGACACCGCGTGGCCGCGGACGACCGGATGGTTCCTTGCATGAAATTACTGCGATTGAGCTCGTCACCCAGTTGCTTGAATCGATTCGCGATCGCAACGGCCTGGATACGGCGCTGCTGGATGACGTGGTAATCGGTTGCGCGCAGCCTGTTGGCGAACAGGGCGGCGTGCTGGCGCGCGGCGCGGTGATCAACGCCAAATATGCCCAGACTGTGGCGGCCCAACAGTTGCATCGCTTCTGTGCGTCGGGCCTGGAAGCAGTTAACAACGTGGCCGCGCAGATCGGCACCGGGATGGCCAGCGCCGGCATCGGCGGCGGCGTGGAAAGCATGAGCCGGGTGGTGATGGGCTATGACAGCGGTGCCTGGGTGGCTGACCCGGCCGTGGCGCTGGAAAACTACTACGCCCCCCAGGGCATTGGTGCAGATATCATCGCCACGCTGGAAGGTTATTCGCGCGAGGATGTTGATCGCTATGCGGTGGAAAGCCAGCGCCGTGCAGCAGCATCATGGGATGCAGGGGCGTTCCAACGCTCAATCGTTCCTGTGAAGGATGTGATGGGCGAGGTGCTCCTGGATCACGACGAGTATCGCCGCCCGGCGACCACACTGGAATCGCTTTCTGGTCTGCGCGCGGCCTTTCCCGGCTTTGCCGACATGGGCTTCTCGCGCGTGGTGAAGGAACGCTATCCGCAGATCGAAGAGATTAACCACGTCCATACCGGCGGCAATTCCAGCGGCATTGTCGACGGATCAGGCATCGTGATGCTTGGCGATGCCGAGTTCGGCAAGGCTGCCGGGCTGAAACCGCGCGCACGCATCAAGGGCTGGGCATCGATCGGGTCGGAGCCCACGATCATGCTGACCGCCCCTGCCGCGGTGGCGCGCAAGGCGCTGAAGAATGTCGGCATGTCGAAGGACGATATCGACCTGTACGAACTGAACGAGGCCTTTGCCAGCGTGGTGCTGCGGTTTATGGATCACATGGACGTGAGCCATGACAAGACCAACGTGGCCGGCGGCGCGATTGCGCTGGGCCATCCATTGGGGGCAACAGGCGCCATGATCCTGGGCACCGTGCTGGACGAGCTGGAACGCCGCGATCTCAACACTGCCATGACCTTGCTGTGCGCCGGTAACGGCCTCGGCACTGCCACTATCATCGAACGGGTCTGACCCGATGAGCGAAAGCGCAAAGAGCGAAACAATGCGACACATCAAGCTGGAAAAGGGCGCCGATGGCGTCGCCGTACTCACCCTCGACAATGCCGTCGAGAGCATGAACGTCGTTTCCGCAGAATGGCTGGACGACATGAATGCGGCCATTGCCGATTTGCGGGATGACGAATCCGTAAGTGGCGTGATCATCGCTTCGGGCAAGAAGGCATTCATGGCCGGCGCCGATCTCAAGCTGATGGTGGAAGGTTACGAGACCATGTCCCGCCAGGATGCCTATGGTTTCAGCCAGAAGGCCACGGCCATGCACCGTGCGCTGGAAACCATGGGCAAACCAGTGGCCTGCGCCATGAACGGGCTGGCGCTGGGCGGCGGTTTCGAGCTGGCCCTGGCCTGCCATTACCGCGTTCTGGCAGACGATCCGCGCGCCGTGGTCGGACTGCCGGAAGTCAATCTTGGCCTGCTGCCGGGATCTGGCGGAACCCAGCGCCTGCCGCGTCTGATCGGGCGCAAGAAAGGCCTCGACCTGCTGCTGTCCGGTCGTTCTGTTGCGCCGAAGGAGGCTCTGGAACTTGGCATCGTAGACGAGATCGCCGCAGTCGATCAGCTGGTGGAACGGGCGCGACAGTGGCTGGCGACCAATCCGGCGGCGGAGCGTATCTGGGACGTGAAGGGCTATGCCATTCCCGAAATGCGCGGCATGATCGTGCCCGAAATTGCCATGGATTATTCGATCCACGTGGCCAAGGTGGCGGGAAAGCATGGATACAATTATCCTGCCCCGGCGGCGATACTTTCCTGCGTTTTCGAAGGGCTGCAACTGCCGATGGACAAGGCGCTCTCAGTGGAAAGCAAGTACTTCGCCAAGCTGCTGACCGATCCTGTGGCGCGTAACATTATTCGCACCACTTTCATTTCCAAGCAGGCGGCGGAAAAGGGCGCGCGCCGTCCTGCCGGTATCGCCAAGTCCGAAGTGGGGAAGCTGGGCGTGCTGGGCGCAGGGATGATGGGGGCAGGCATTGCGCTGGTCGCTGCCAAGGCGGGTATCGACGTGGTGCTGATCGACCGCGACACGGCGACGGCCGAAAAGGGCAAGAGCTACAGCGAAAAGGTGTTCGGCAAGGCGGTGCAGCGCGGCAAGATGACGCAGGACAAGGCCGATGCCACGCTCGCTCGCATCATTCCGACTGACGATTTCGCGCTGCTGGATGGTTGCGACCTGGTGGTGGAAGCCGTGTTCGAAGACATGGACATCAAGGCCGAAACCACGCAAAAGGCCGAAGCGGTGCTGCCCGATAGCGCAATTTTCGCCACCAACACCTCTACCCTACCGATTTCGGAACTGGCCAAGGCATCCAAACGGCCCGAGCAGTATATCGGGCTCCATTTCTTCTCTCCGGTAGACCGGATGGGGCTGGTGGAAGTCATCATGGGTGAGCAAACCTCTGACGAGACGCTGGCCAAGTCGCTCGATTTCATCGCACAGATCCGTAAGACGCCGATCGTGG
>JAGREF010000416.1 GCA_020446665.1 Sphingomonadaceae bacterium | reverse complement strand
CCTGTTCGGCCAGCCAGCGGCACAGATTGCCGAGGCTGCCGGTGTAATTGCCATGGTTCGACATGAAGGGCGGCATGATGAAATGCGGCATGTCGATCTTGCCGCCCTTGGACAACATCCAGTGCCAGTTATCGGTGACGGGGGTTTGCGCCATCGGGCAATCCATGTCGCGCCATTCGGGCAGGAGCTCGTCCAGCGCCTTGGGATCGACGACCGCGCCGGAGAGAATATGTGCCCCGATTTCAGAGCCTTTTTCCAGCAGCACCACTTCCAGCTCTTCATTGAGCTGTTTGAGCCGGATCGCTGCCGAGAGGCCCGCCGGTCCCCCACCAACAATCACGACATCGCACGGCATGGATTCACGTTCGCTCATATCCCCATTTTCCTTCGCTTTTGCGCACTTCCTGTTACCGGAACGCCTTGATTGCTGCAGCGATGCAGGTCAAGACCCGATCAACGTGACACAGCAACCAACCTCCTCCCAACTGGCAGACGAAATCGCTGCCGCGCTGCAATGGTGGCGCGAGGCAGGTGTGGAGTATGATTTCACCGATGAAGCCAGCGGCTGGCTGGAGGCAGAGGCACCGCAAGGCCCGGATGCCTCAGCGACTGCTCCCCCTCCTCCACGCCCCGTGCCGGAGCGCCCGCCAATCGCACCGCAAGTGTCGCAGCTTGCCAAAATCGGCGGCGACCGCGCTGGCTGGCCCACAGAATTTGGCGCTTTTGCCGAATGGTGGCTTGGGGAAAAATCGCTCGATCAGGGGGGGATCAATCCGCGCATCGCCCCTGTTGGAAACCAGGGCGCAAAGCTGATGCTGCTGGTGGAACAGCCCGAAGCGGAGGATAGCGATCACTTGCTGTCCGGGCCGCAGGGGCGGCTGCTTGGCAATATGTTGCTGGCGATGGGGCTGGAGCGGGAACAATGCTATATCGCCAGTGCGCTGCCTCGGCATATGCCACTGCCTGACTGGCCCGCCTTGCATGGTGCAGAACTCGCAGAAATCACCGCTCACCACATCGCTCTCGCAAGACCTGAACGGATTCTTGCCTTCGGACGCAACATTCTGCCGCTTCTTGGGCACGACATGGCGCAAGACCCTGCCGCTTTACAACTTTTTAACCATGAAGGCACAAGCATACCGGCACTTGCTGCGGGAAGCCTGGAAAGCCTGCTTGTTCATGCAGGCAGGAGGGCCCGGTTCTGGCGGCGTTGGCTCGAATGGACGGATGACTGGTCGTGATGGCTATAAAGGGCAAGACACTCATCAAAATGGCCGCAGCTGCACTGGCAGCCTGCGCCGTCACCACCCCTGCTCTGGCAAATAGCAGCGCAGCGGAATATTTCCGCGCCCGCGCGACCAGCAGCAATGTGCCCGAATTGCTGAGCAAGGCCGACCGGACCTATTACGAAGAATTGTTCAACGCGATTGACCGGCAGGACTGGAACCGCGTCAATGCGATGTTCGCAGAACGTGCCGATGGCCCGCTGCATGATGTCGCGCGGGCGGAATTTTACCTGCACCCGGCCAGCCCGCGTGTAGAAGGGGATGCAATTGGCAACTGGCTCCGCACCGGCAGCTTGTTGCCGCAGGCAGAGCAACTGGTCAGCCTGGGCCAGAAGCGCGGGCTTTCCACCATTCCCTCGCTGCCGACAGAGCGCAGTTTTGTCAGCCAGCCACACTCGCCCAAGCGTATTCGCCCGCGTTCAATTGATGATGGCTCCATGCCCGGATCAATCCGTAGCGGCATTCTCGCGCGGATTTCGGATGATGATCCCGATGGCGCGCGGCAGTTGCTCGACGGGATCGATTCAGGCCTCAGCCCCTCGGCCCGTGCCGAATGGCGCCAGCGCATCGCGTGGAGCTATTACATCGAGAACAAGGACGCGCAGGCCTATGCGCTTGCCCTGACCGCTCGCGATGGGGGCAGCGGGGCATGGGTCGCGGAAGCGGACTGGACAGCGGGCCTCGCCGCATGGCGCATGGGTGATTGCGAGACAGCCGCAGAGAATTTCGCCCGCGCTGCCCGCGGTGCAGAAAATGCCGAACTGGCCGCCGCTGCCTTCTACTGGTCGAGCCGCGCCAATGTCCGCTGCCGCCAGCCGGAAAAGGCAGCAGAGGAACTGCGCGGCGCAGCACAGCTGGATGAGACGCTCTATGGCATGCTCGCCCGCGAACAATTGGGGCAGGATTTGCCCCGCGCCGGGCAGACGCCTGATTTCGACATGACCGACTGGTCGCGCCTGCGTGACGAGCCCAATGTCCGCGCCGCCGTGGCGCTGGCGGAGATTGGCAAGGACGGTCTGGCTGACGAAATCCTGCGCCATCAGGCGCGGATTGGGGACCCGTCCGAATATGACTCGCTCTCGCGCCTCGCGCGCGAACTGGGTCTGCCCTCCACGCAATTGTGGATGGCGCATAACGCCCCGCGCGGCGGACAGGCAGACCCGGCCTTGCGTTACCCCGCCCCGCGCTGGACACCAGTGGATGGGTGGAAGGTCGATCCCGCGCTTGCCTATGCCCATACGCTGCAAGAATCGGTGTTCCGCGCCAGCGTGGTCAGCCCGGCCGGTGCACGCGGCCTGATGCAGATCATGCCTGCTGCGGCGAAGGACCATTCGCGCAAGCTGGGCTATAGCGGCAACGCCAGCGACCTCAATAAACCCGCCGTAAACCTCGCTTTCGGTCAGAGCCATTTGCAGATGCTGCGCGACAGCCCGGCCACTGGCGGGCTACTGCCCAAGATCATGGCCGCTTATAATGCGGGCCTTTCCCCGATTTCACGCTGGAATACCGAGATCAAAGATCAGGGTGATCCGCTGCTCTATATGGAAAGCATCCCCTATTGGGAAACGCGCGGCTATGTCGCCATCGTGATGCGCAATTACTGGATGTATGAACGGCAGGCTGGCGGCGCGTCAGAAAGCCGCAAGGCGCTGGCGCAGGGTATGTGGCCGACCTTCCCCGAACTATCCGGCTCCACCGCCGTGCGGCTGACGCGGGCCGACTGATGGCGATTGACGCCACTCGCCAGTTCAAGCCGATCAATATCGCATTGCTGACCGTGTCCGACACGCGCGGGCCGGATGATGATACGTCGGGCGATATTCTGGCAGAGCGGATCAAAGCTGCCGGACACAAGCTGGCCGCACGGGCAATCGAGAAAGACGATGCCAATGTGCTGGTTGGCCGGCTGAACAACTGGATCGATGACACGTCGATTGATGCGATCATCTCGACCGGCGGCACCGGCCTGAC
>JAGREF010000415.1 GCA_020446665.1 Sphingomonadaceae bacterium | reverse complement strand
TCTGCGTGATCGTGCCCATGCCGCCAACGCTGTGGCCCCACGCGCCTTTCTTGCCGTTCACTTCGCCGAAGACATGGTGCAGCAGCACATAGGCGCTGCCGGGCGTGTCGGGAGACGCGTAATTGCCGACCACTGCATCGAAACCGAAGGCTGCCTTCACCGCTTCGCTTTCGAACCAGCTGCCGAGGAAGCTGGTGGCCGATTTGGTGAACAGGTCGAGAATGTCGCGCTTGGCCTCCAGCGGCAGCTTCGCCATGCCCCAGCCCTGCGAGGCACCGGCGAGCAGAGTGCGCAGCCCCTCGCCGACATTGGGCGGGCTTTTCAGGGCAAGGTCGCGCAGGACTTCGGCGACGCCTTCCAGCGCGTCGTAATAAACGGGCAGCACGTCCGCATCATGCTGCGAAAATTTGCGGAATTCGGCCTGGGTGCGTTCCAGCCCGCCACCGAGCTTCAGATAGCCGCCATCCTCCTGCGGCAGGAAATTGGAGATCGGCCGTTCGATCACGCGATAGCCATGGTCATGCAGCCGCATGTCGGCGATCACCTTGGGTTGCAGCAGGCTGACCGTGTAGCTGGCAACCGAGTTGCGGAAGCCGGGGTGGAACTCTTCCGTCACTGCCGCACCGCCGACGACATCGCGCCTTTCGACAATGCGAACCTTCAGCCCGGCCTGCGCTAGGTAGAAAGCACAGACCAGCCCATTGTGGCCCGCGCCGATGATTACGGCATCATATTTCGTGGTCATGCGCGGCTCCATCCGGCCTTCGGTTGCTGTTCACTGCGCGCTTCGGGAATTATCTCGCGCATCCGCTTGCAGAAATGCCTGAGGCACACTTCCTTGTCGCTGAGTGGCCCCATGCCGAAGCTGCGCGACGCCATGCCGTCCTGCACGCGGGTTATCAGTGCTGTATCTTCGGCGTTGACCTGCCGGTTGATCCGCCAGTTGAGATAGCGCGCCGCGCGCATTTCGCGGCGATCATCGGGCAGGACATAGGAAATTTCGCGGATCAGGCAGGTGGTCGGGCCGGTGGGCAGCCACTGCATGAAATCGACCTGATCAGGATAGATGTCGAACGCAACATTGGGCCACAGCTTGAAGTAGTTCCAGTGCCGCTGATGGCTGGCCGGAAGATGCGGAACCGGCGGGAGCAGCCGCTGATAGAGCCGTTCCGACCAGTTTGCGCTTTCACGATCGACCATATCCCCCCACATGCGGTCGGCATGCGGTGCGGCTTCGACGCCGTAACTCTTGCCAAACAGGCGGGTGAGGCCGGGATGGGCGACGGGAATGTGCAGCCCGTCGGAATAATTGTCGCCCACATTCTTCCAGTTGACCATGCGCGGGCGCAGCGTGACGCGGCCCAGCGCGGAGAGCTCTGCAAAACGATAGGGTTCAACCATTGCCGCATAGGGCGCCATCATTTGCGCGACCGAAGGGCCGCCGTCATCTTCCAGCCTAACGAATATGAATCCCTGCCACACTTCCAGCTCGACCTGGACCAGTCCGGCCTTGTCCTTGTCGAGCGTGGGATAGCTCGCGCTGTCGGGAACACCCGTCAGCCGCCCATCCAGATCATAGGTCCACGCATGATAGGGGCAGATCAGCTTCTTCGTGCAGCCGCTGGACCCATCGACCAGGCGCGACCCGCGGTGCCTACAGACATTGGTAAAGGCGCGCAGGGCATCGTCTTTCCCGCGCACCACGATCACGCTTTCATTGCAATAATCGAGCGTGTGCCAGTCGCCCTCTGCCGGGATGTCGCTCAGATGGCAGACGACTTGCCAGCTGGGGCGGAAAATCCGCTCCAGTTCCAGCCGGTGGAATTCCTCGTCGTGATAGGTCCACGCCGGCAGGCTCCACCCGTCGAGCGGGTCGTGCGCTGCCTCCTCGATCCTCTGCGTTGCCATTGACCGCTCCTTGCTATACGATCGTATAACAAACTCATTATGGACCCACAACCCGCCTTTACACGCGCCGACCCCGATGAGCGGCGACAAAGCCTGATCGAGGCGACTGCCCGGGTGCTGGCAGAGCGCGGAGCGGCGGGCATCTCCGTGCGCACCATCTGCGCCGAGGCGGGCGTATCACCCGGCCTGCTGCGGCATTATTTCTCCGGCGTATCCGAAGCGATTGCCGAAACCTATCGCTGGATCGGTGCGACGATTGGCGATGCGTTGAACGATGCGGTGGCCGGGGCTGGTGACGATCCGCGAGAGCAATTGCTCGCCTATCTCACGGCCAGCTTCCGTCCGCCGATTGCATCACCCGACCTGCTGGCAAGCTACGTTGCCTTCTGGAGCCTGACCCGCAGCGATGCAGCCGTGGCAGGAGTGCGGGCGGAAAATTATGCCGATTTCCGCGAAGGGCTGGAAGCGCGCATCCGCGATTATCGCCCGGACCTTGCCGATGTGCGCCTGCCCGCAATTGCGCTGACGGCGCTGATCGATGGTCTGTGGCTGGAACTTTCGCTGGGCGATGCGCCGTTCACTCCGGAGGAAGCCGAGGCGCTGGCGGAACAGTGGCTGGACGGCTTACTCGGCTGACTGGGCAACCCGTTTCGCCCACCACCACAGCGGCAGGCCGCCTGCCATCAGCACCAGGCTCCAGCCGCTGGCTTCCAGCCCGGCACCCCATAGGGTCCATAAGGCATAGACGCCCCCCAGCAGTGCAAATGAACGGCCGACCTTCATCTTCCATGCGGCCATTGCGCAGGCAAGGTAGAGCCAGAGCGCCGCGCTGGTCGAGAGCAGCA
>JAGREF010000037.1 GCA_020446665.1 Sphingomonadaceae bacterium | reverse complement strand
GGCGACCCGGCCTATACGCTGGTGCAGGTATCGGTGAATGACATCATCATGATTTTCGCCTTCGCGCCGATTGTGGCGCTGCTGCTGGGCGTGACCGATATCGCCGTGCCGTGGGAGACTTTGCTGCTTTCCGTTGCGCTCTACGTGCTGATCCCGCTCGGCGCAGGCTGGATCACGCGGCGGGCGATCGAGAGCCGCCATGCCGGGAATGCGGAGGCCGTGGATCGCTTCACCGCCCGGCTCAAGCCGTTCTCGATCATCGGCCTGCTGGCCACGGTGGTGCTGCTCTTCGCCTTTCAGGCGCAGACAATCATCGCGCAGCCCGTGCTGATCGTGCTGATCGCAATCCCCATCATCATCCAGTCCTATGGCATATTCGCCATCGCCTATGGCGCGGCATGGGCCTGGCGGGTACCGCATCCCGTCGCCGCACCCTGCGCGCTGATCGGGACGAGCAATTTCTTCGAACTGGCGGTTGCCGTGGCCATCGGCCTTTTCGGTCTCAGCAGCGGTGCCGCTCTGGCGACGGTCGTAGGCGTGCTGGTGGAAGTGCCGGTCATGCTCTCGCTGGTGGCATTCGCCAACCGCACCCGCGGCAGTTTTGCGGAATAGGGGAGAGGGGCAGCCCCCTCTCCTCAGATGATCCCGACAGCTTTCCCGGCGCGTTCGAACATGCCGAGGATAGTGGTTACTTCCTCCGCCGAATGTTCCGCGCAGAGCGAGCAGCGCAGCAAGGTCATATTGGCGGGCGTTGCCGGCGGGCGGGCGAGATTGACGTAGAGCCCTTCCTTCAGCAGCGCTTCCCACATCGCCGCGCCGCGCTCCAGATCGGGCATCAGCACCGCGATGATCGCGCTCTGCGGGCTTTCCGTGCCGAGATCGAAGCCCAGCGCCTTGAGCCCGCCGTGCAGGGTGCGCGAATTTTCCCACAGGTGGTCCCGCTTGTTCGCGCCGTGCATCAGCTTGCGGATCGAGGTGGCGGCGGTGGCGACCACGCTGGGCGGCAGGCTGGCGGTGAAGACATAGGGGCGGCAGACCAGCCGCATGATTTCGAACTTGGGATGGTTGGAAACGCAGAAGCCGCCCACTGTCCCCACGCTCTTGGAGAAGGTGCCGATGATGAAATCCACATCATCGATGCAGCCGGCCTTTTCGCACACGCCCCGGCCATTTTCGCCGATGAAGCCCATGCTATGCGCTTCATCGACCAGCACCATCGCGCCATATTTCTTGGCCACGGCCACCATCTCAGCCAGCGGCGCAATATCGCCAAGCATGGAATAGACGCCTTCCAGCACCACCAGCTTGCCCGCCCCTTCGGGGATGCGGCGCAGGCGCTTTTCCATGGCTTCAATGTCATTATGCTTGAACGGCACGATCTCGGCATTGCCCATCGCGCAGCCATCCCAGATGCTGGCATGGCTATCGATGTCGAGCACGACGTAATCGCCCTTGCCCGCAATGGTGGAGATGATCCCGAGATTCGCCTGGTAGCCGGTGGAGAACACCATGGCATGATCCATGGCGTAAAATTCCTTCAGCGCTTCCTCGCATTCGCGGTGGCCCTGATATGTCCCGTTCAGAACGCGGCTGCCGGTGGTCCCGCTGCCGAAATTCTCCAGCGCATCCTTGCCTGCCTCGATCACGTCGGGATCGAAGGTCATGCCCATGTAATTATAGGTACCCAGCAGGATCGTATCGCGCCCGTTGCAGATCGCGCGTGTGGGCGAGAGAACCTTCTCCATCACCAGGTTGAACGGATCCTCCACCCCGCTGGCAAGCAGCGTCTCGCGGGTATGGATTATGTCGTCGAACTTGCTGAACAGATCGCTCACGCTCAGGCGTCCTGCAGCTTGCATACGGCATCGACCAGCTGGCCGTAATTCTCGATCTCCGCCTGCTGGTTCATGCTGATGATGATGTCGAACGCATCTTCGATCTCAGCGACGAAATCCATCACGGTCAGGCTGTCAAATTCCAGATCATTGGCAAAACCGGTATCCTCGGCGATCGAAATGCCCTTTTTGTTGAAGGGTTCGATCAATTCGCGGATCTTTGCGTCAACTTCGGCACGGTCCATTCTGGAAATTCCAATCTTGATGCTGCGGCCCGCCCCTGCGGGTGCCATGCGATTGCGGCGGAAAAGCGGCTCCACCCCCTGCTTGTCAAGCGCGATGTGGGCTGGCAAGTCAGAAGTCGGGATAAACAAGGGGCAAGAGACGATGACTGCACAGTCCGATGCGGGGCAGGAAGCAGAAAAACCGAAGCCGGATGTGGCGCATACAGACTATGCCACGGCATCCGCGATCCATCTTGTCCGTAATGCGCAAATACAAGGGCTTACGCTGAGCCGGATGGCGGATCAGAAAGCGTCGATCCTGATGGGCGCGACCTTTGTTGTCTTTTCTATCTCGGTTAGTCGCTCGCTCGCAGGAGATCTGCCCTGGTCCCTGGCGATTCTGGCTGTCTTTGCCTTTCTCAGCTCCCTTTGCGCCGTGATGGCGGTGCTGCCTTCGACCAAGAAGCCTGATCCGTCCAAGATCGTGCCGAACCTGCTCTTCTTCGGTCATTATACGTCGCTGAATGAAGAGGAATGGACCGAAGAAGTGATCCAGTCGCTGCGGCGGGACGAGACCGTCTACCGCATGATGTTGCACGACATTTACCAGAACGGGCAGGTGTTGCAGCGGCGCAAATATCGTTTCCTTGGTCTTGCCTATCGCCTGTTCATTACCGGATTGGTGGTCACCATGCTCAGCTTCGTGATCGAACTGCTGATCGCCTATTGAATGCCGAGCAGCTTTTTCACCGCTGCGGTGAAGGGCCCAATCGAAACCGGCTTGGCAAGATAGCCTTCCGCCCCGGCATCGCGGATCCGCTCTTCATCGCCTTTCCCGGCATAGGCAGTGACTGCCAGCACTGGCACATGGGAAAGAGTGCGATCGCGCTTCATTTCTGCGATCAGGTCCAGCCCTGACACATGCGGCAGCTGGATATCCATGATCACGAGGTTGGGAATGAAATTGCGCGCGGTTTCCAGCACAACCTCACCATCGGCAACCCCTTCTACGGTAAACCCGCCCGCGCGCAACACGTCGCAGAACAATTTCCGGTTGAGGTCGTTATCCTCGACAACAAGGATTCTCTTTGCCACTTGGTGGGCTCCTGAGGCAGATGGCTTGCCTCCCAATTAGGAAGAAGCCCGCAGCGTGACAATTCGTGATCCCGATCAATCCCCCGAACACCAGCGCGGCGATCCCGATGTGCTGGCACTGAAAGCGCTCGGCTGGGTGCTGGCGGATGAACAGCGGGCGGAGCGTTTGCTGTCACTGACCGGCCTGACCCCCGATGTTTTGCGGGAACAGCTCACAGATCGTGGCGTTCTCGGTGCTGTGTTGGAATTTCTCGCCAATCATGATCCCGATCTGCTGCTGGCGGCCGATGCGCTGAACGTGCCGCCGGAAAAGCTGATCGAAGCGCGGGAGAAACTGGCCCGATGAGCCGTCCGCTGGTCATTACCGATTGCGACGAAGTGCTGCTGCACATGGTCAGCCCGTTTCGCGACTGGCTGGATGAAACGCAGGGCGTGGAATTCGTGATGCAGGGCGCCGATTTCGTAAATGCCCTGCGTTGGAAGCACAGCGGAGAGACGCTCGCTCCACCGGATATCTGGGAAAAGCTGGGTGGCTTCTTTGACACGGAGATGTACCGCCAGACCCCGATTGATGGCGCGATCAAGGGCATTACCGCGCTGCGCCAACACGCCGATGTCGTGGTGCTGACAAACCTCACCGATGAACGGCGCGATAAACGCGCACAGCAATTGGCCGACCATGGGCTTGAGGTCGAGGTCTTCACCAACCAGGGGCCAAAGGGGCCTGCGCTGCAGAAGATCATCGAGGATCACGGCGCCAGCCGGGCGATCTTCATCGACGACCTGCCGCAGCATCACCAATCGGCCATGGAAATCGTGCCCAATGTCACGCGCCTGCATTTGTGCGGAGAGCCGATGATCGCCCCGCATATCCATTGCGCGCATGAGGCTGGCCACGCCCATGCAAGGATTGATTGCTGGCATGAAGCGTTGCCATGGCTTCTGGACCAGCTTGACGTTGATTCTGAAGAGGAAAAGAAATGAGTATCGAAGCCCGCCTGCAGGAACTGGGGATTACCCTGCCTGAAGCCGCTGCCCCTGTCGCCAGCTATGTGCCGGTGGTGGTGCACGGCGGTATGGCGCATGTTTCCGGCCAGCTACCTTTTGTGGATGGTGCGCTGGTGACCGGCCGTTTGGGCGAGGATGTCTCGCTGGAGCAAGGCACTGCTGCCGCGCGTGCTTGCGGTTTGATGATTCTGGCTCAGCTCAAGGCGGCCCTTGGTTCGCTTGATCGGGTGGAACGGATCGTAAAACTGGGCGCCTTCGTCAATTCGACCGGGAATTTTGCCGATCAGCCAAAAATTGCCAATGGGGCCTCCGAATTGATGGCAGAGGTGTTTGGCGATGCCGGGCGCCATGCGCGCAGCGCTGTGGGTGTGCCCGTGCTCCCGCTGGGGGCGGCAGTGGAGGTCGATGCGATTGTCGCTGTTAAGCCCGCTTGATCGCTGGAAAGCGCCCGCGCCAGACGCAGTCCGGGTCGCATGGCTCAGCCAGTGGCGCTATGCCCATCGCGGGCTGCATGGTCCGGGTTTTCCGGAAAACTCGCCCTCTGCCTTTGCTCTGGCTCTGGAGGCAGGGACGGGGATCGAATGTGATATCCAGCGCAGTGCCGATGGTGCGGCGATGGTATTTCACGATTGGGACCTTGGCCGGTTGACCGCAGAGAAGGGCCCTGTTGCAGCTTTGCGGTCACAGGATCTGCAGCGCCTGACTCTGTCCGGCAGCAAGGATACTATCCCGAAACTGGAAGAACTTCTGGCTCAGATTGATGGCAAGGCCCCGCTGCTGATCGAGATCAAGTCTAAGGACAAATATCGTATTGCACCGAGCTGCCTTGCCGTGCGCCGTGCGCTCGAAGGCTATCAGGGCCTGCATGCGGTGATGAGCTTTGACCCCCGCGTTTCGCGCTGGTTCGCGACTCATTCGCCACAGACTGTGCGCGGGCTGGTGGTCACAGAGGAAGATGATCGCGCGCTGCCGGGGCGCTGGCGTAGGCATCGCCAACTCTGGCAGGCCAGACCCGATTTCCTCGCCTATGATATTCGCGACCTGCCCAGCCGCTTTGCCGCGAGCCAGCGGAAACGGGGCTTTCCCGTGCTGACATGGACAGTGCGGAGCGCCGAGCTTGCTCAACGGGCAACTGAACATGCCGATGCCCCCATCGCGGAAGGGGCTGGCCTGACGTGAGCGAAGCACCGCTGACGGCGCGTGTTGCTGCATCGGTGGGTGAACTGCCCTCTGATCAATGGGATGTGCTGTCAGGCAGCGACAATCCTTTTACCAGTCACAGCTTCCTTTCCATCATGGAACAGTCGGGCAGCGTCGGACCGGGTACCGGCTGGAACCCTGCTCCGCTGGTTCTGGAGGATGCACGGGGGCAGCTGGTTGCCGCTTTGCCCGCTTACGCCAAGTCGCACAGCCAGGGCGAATATGTGTTCGATCATGCCTGGGCCGATGCATGGCATCGTGCTGGTGGGGACTATTACCCCAAGCTGCAAATTGCTGTGCCCTTTACTCCTGCCACCGGACCGCGACTGTTGCTGACGGATGAAAGCCTCGCCACACCACTGCTGCGGGCGGCGGAGCAATTATGCGTGCAGAACGGCTTTTCCTCCGCCCATGCGACGTTCATCGAAGCTGCTCAGCGCAAATTGTTCGAACAGGCAGGTTGGTTGCTGCGCAGCGATATTCAGTTCCACTGGGAAAACCGCGATTATGCTAGTTTTGACGATTTTCTCAGCGCGCTTGCGTCGCGTAAGCGGCGAACCCTGCGCAAGGAACGTGCAACGGCACAGGACGGGGTGGAAATTCGCCGCCTGACCGGGGGCGATATTCGCCCGGAACATTGGGACGCCTTCTGGCTGTTCTATCAGGATACCGGTGCTCGCAAATGGGGTACACCCTATCTGACGCGCGAGGCATTTGATCTGCTGGGCGAGCAAATGGCGGATCGTATCCTGCTGGTGCTGGCCTATGATCAGGGCCAGCCCATAGCCGGGGCGCTCAATTTTATCGGGGGGAGTGCACTCTTTGGCCGCTATTGGGGCTGTGTGCAGGATCGGCGCTTCCTGCATTTCGAGCTGTGTTACTATCAGGCGATTGATGCCGCAATAGAGCTGGACCTCAAACGGGTCGAGGCCGGAGCACAGGGCGGGCACAAGCTGGCCCGTGGTTATGCACCGGTGCAGACATGGTCAGCCCATTGGATCGCTGACCCGGGTTTCCGCGAAGCCGTCGCGGATTTCCTGCGGCGCGAACGCGAAGGCGTTGCGGTGGACCGGATGTATCTGGATCAGCGGACCCCCTTTAAGAAGGGGTAGGGCTGAACCTGAAAATCAGGCGGCCCGGCGTTCGCTGGAGAGCCATTCGCGGGCGCGGCGCTGTGCTTCAGCGATTTCGCGGGCGGACATTTCCTCGGAAATATCAGCACGGCACCAGGATGCTTCTTCGTGTCCCTTGGTCGCTGCCAGATTGAACCATTTATGCGCTTCGATCAGATCGCATTCCGCACCGTGGCTGCCGGTTGAGAAAGCGACGCCAAGATCGAAATAGGCGGCGATGTCCCCTTGTGATGCCGCGGCGAGGCAACGGGCGACCAGCAGGTCGGATTCACTGGTTACGTCAGCAGCGGCTTCAATACGGGAAAATTCCATTGTCATTACCCCCTGTAATCTGGCGACCCATGCCGCCGTTAGGGGGATGTTCACCGTAACATGGTCAACAAATGATTAACATGGCTTCGCTTTTCGGAAATTGCGCGGCGGAATGATCCGTTCGGCTCCGCTTAATCCGGCCCGGCATAGGGGATGATTTCCAAATCGCGCTTGTGCGCCTGATGGCCCGCCCCTATAGGCGCGCCGACGGTAAGGCAGGCGCTACTGGAAAAATCCGGGGCGGCAGGACGGGTCCACCGGCCAGTGTAGTCTTTACGGGGTAAGAGGTACTAAATGGCCACTGCGGCTTCTGATGACATAGACATCCTCGAAAAGGCCAAGCGTTCGCTTGCACCTGATTACGTGCCCAGTGAAGACGAGGAATATATGAACTCGCAGCAGCAGGATTATTTCCGTATGCTGCTGCTGGAATGGAAGCGTTCGATCCATTCCGCTGCCAGTGCTACTCTGCAATCGCTGCAGGATGGCCCGATCCGAGAGCCGGATCTCAATGACCGTGCGTCTTCGGAGACCGACTGGGGTATCGAACTGCGCACGCGCGATCGCCAGCGCAAGCTGATTGCCAAGATCGACTCAGCCCTGCGCAGGATTGACGCCGGCGAATATGGCTATTGCGAAGTGACCGGCGACCCGATCGGCATCAGGCGCCTGATCGCCCGCCCTGTGGCGACCATGACAGTCGAAGCGCAGGAAGCGCATGAACGGCGCGAAAAAATTTCCCGCGACGACTGATTTTTTTCGGCCAAGTTCCGCTTTCCCTTTGCTCGAGGGAGTGGGGATTAAGCCTTCCTTAGCCACTCCTGTGTAAAGACCATGACTGTTCCGGCGACTCTGGCCGGATATGGGATTAACCAGGGAAGTGAAGG
>JAGREF010000414.1 GCA_020446665.1 Sphingomonadaceae bacterium | reverse complement strand
GCCATTACCCGCTACGCGCTGGCAGGGTAGGGCGCTTGACCCGCACCCTCCCTCTCCTCGGCGCAACCGGCTCCATCGGCGTTCGCACCGTATCGGCCATTGCCATTGTGGCGGTGGCGGGCGGGGCGCTGTGGGCAGGCGGCTGGTTCTGGTGGGTATTTGTGGCCGTTGTCGGCATAGTTGTGTTCGGCGAATGGGTGCGGCTGGTCATGAAGATGACCTCCTCGATACTGCTGCAAACGCTCGGCGTCGTGGCTGGTGTGATCTATATTGGCCTGGCTGCGTGGATGATCTCCACCCTTGGCGATAGATCCCTTTACGGCTTTTTTGAGGGCAATGTTCCCTGGTTCCTGTTGGCACTGCTTTGTACTGTGATCGCCACGGATGTCGGTGCCTATTTCACAGGACGGACCATTGGCGGCCCGAAGATTGCGCCTTCGATCAGCCCTTCCAAGACATGGTCAGGCTTGCTGGGCGGTATGGTTTGTGGAGGCGGGGCGTTGGTTGCTCTTTTCCATTTCAACGGATTTGAGGGCAGTTCAATTGTTTTCATCCCTGGCGCAATACTCGCCATTGTTGCGCAGGCTGGTGATTTCCTTGAAAGCTGGATGAAGCGGCGGGCAGGAGTAAAGGATTCGAGCAATTTGATTCCCGGGCATGGCGGGTTCTTTGATCGCGTGGACGGCTTGCTGGCAGTGGCTTTCGTCTTCTACCCGTTTACGGCAGGTATGATGGCATATTTAGGGAATCTATGACCCGCACCCTCTCTCTCCTCGGCGCAACCGGCTCTATCGGCGCTTCGACGCTCGATCTGGTGCGGCGCAATCGTGGGGAGTGGCGGGTTGTTGCGCTCACCGCCAATTGTAATGTCGCAGATTTGGCCGCGCTGGCGAAGGAATTTGCCGCAGAGATTGCGGTGGTGGGCGATGAGGCTTGCCTGCCCGAATTGCGTGAGGCCTTGTCCAGCAGCGGGATCGAGGCTGCAGGCGGCGCGCAGGCATTGTGCGAGGCGGCGGCGCGCGGGGCGGATCTGACGGTTGCGGCGATTGTCGGCTGCGCGGGCCTCGCCCCGACCATGGCAGCGGTGGAGCAGGGCGGGACGATTGCGCTCGCCAACAAGGAAGCGCTGGTCGCGGCGGGCGATGTGCTGATGGCGGCAGTTGAGCGCCACGGCGCGACGCTGTTGCCCACGGACAGCGAACACAATGCGATCTTCCAGTGCCTGCAGGGCGGCAAGCTCGATCAGGTGGAGAAAATCACGCTGACGGCGAGCGGCGGCCCGTTCCGCGAATGGAGCGCGGAGCAATTGGCACAGGCTACGCCCGCGCAGGCGGTGAAGCACCCCAACTGGTCGATGGGCGCGAAGATCAGTGTTGATAGCGCGACGATGATGAACAAGGGGCTGGAATTCATCGAGGCCTGGCATCTCTTCCCCGTGGGGCTGGATCGGCTGGGGATCGTGGTCCACCCGCAATCGGTGATCCATTCCATGGTCGAATATCGCGACGGCTCCACGCTGGCGCAATTGGGGCCGAGCGATATGCGCGTGCCGATTGCCAGTTGCCTTGCCTGGCCGGAGCGGATGGAAACCCCCTGCGAACGGCTCGACTTGCCGAAACTCGGCCAGCTGACCTTTTTCGAACCGGATGAGGCGCGCTTCCCCGCCACGCGCCTGGCGCGCGAGGCGGCGCATGCCGGCGGGGCAGCCCCGGCGGTGCTCAATGCTGCCAATGAAGTGGCGGTGGCGGCCTTCCTCGCCGGTAAGATTGGGTTCACCCGCATTGCCCTAACGGTGGAAGAAAGCCTGTCCCGTTCTCTGCCACCAGCGCCAGCGACCTTGGAAGAGGTGCTTGCGGTGGATAGTGAAGCACGGGTAAAGGCCGCGCAATTGCTGGAGTTTGCCTGACTTGTTTGAA
>JAGREF010000413.1 GCA_020446665.1 Sphingomonadaceae bacterium | reverse complement strand
TATTCACCCGATACCGTAAGGGCAGGCTTGCACTGCGGCGACTGTGACCGCACATACGGCGGCGTCCCACGTTCACGGAGCCCCCTGTAATGACTGATACAGCCCCCCTGTTCGAGCCGCTGACGATTGGCTCCATGCACCTGCCCAACCGCATCGTCATGGCGCCGATGACGCGCGACATGGCCCCCGAAGGCGTGCCGGGCGCGGCCAATGCCGAATATTACCGCCGCCGGGCCGAAGGGGGCGTGGGGCTGATCCTCAGCGAGGGCACGGTGATCGACCGCCCGGCCTCGCGCAATCTGCCGAACATCCCGTTCTTCCACGGTGACATGGCGCTGGAGGGCTGGCGCGGCGTGGCCGAGGCGGTGCATGGCGCGGGCGCAAGGATCGGGCCGCAGATCTGGCATACCGGCTCGACCAAGGGCGGCCCGTGGAAGCCCGAGGCGGAGGTCGAAAGCCCCTCTGGCCTGCTGGCGCCGGACAAGCCGCGTGGCCGCGCGATGACCGAAGAAGACATCGCCGATACCATCGCGGCCTTTGCCCGCGCCGCCGCAGATGCCAAGCGGATCGGCATGGATCTGGTCGAGGTGCATGGCGCGCATGGCTATCTGATCTCGCAATTCCTCTCGCCGCGGGTCAATTTGCGAACCGATGATTATGGCGGCAGTCTGGAGAACCGGGCGCGTTTCCTGCTGGAAATTGTCGCGGCCATTCGCGAAGCGGTGGGGCCGGGCTTTCCGATTTCCGTCAAGCTCAACAGCGCGGATTTCCAGAAGGGCGGCTTTGCCTTTGAAGACAGTCTGCAGGTGGTGAAATGGCTGGAGGATGCCTCGGTCGATCTGATCGAGATTTCCGGCGGCACCTATGAACAGCCCAAACTGCTGGGCGCAGAGGGGCTGGAGCCGGAAGAGGCGCAGAATGTCGCCCCCTCCACGGCCGCGCGCGAGGCCTATTTCGTCGATTTCGCCAAGGCCATGCAGGCGCGGGTCTCCGTGCCGCTGATGGTCACTGGCGGTTTCCGCACGCGTGCGGCGATGGAGAAGGCGCTGGCTGATGGCGCGGCGGATGTGATCGGGCTGGGCCGCCCGCTATGCGTTGATACGGATGACCCCGCACAATTGCTGGCTGGCGCGGAGGAACTGCACCGCTATGAAGACCGGCTCGATCTGCTGCCGCCCGCGCTGGGCTTTCTCAAGCGGTTCCAGATGATCAAGACCGTGAGCAGCTTTGCCGGGATTTACTGGTTCTATCAGCAGATCTGGCTGCTCGGGCATGAAGGGCGCACGGACCCGGAATTCTCTATCTTCAAGGCCTTCCGTCTGGTGGATGAACGCGGCAAGCAGATCATGAAAGCGCGCCGCTCTGCAGAGTAAGGTCGGGGGCCTGACCCTAATTCCCGTGCTTCTCCAGCTCATCGCCGCTTAGCGTAACGACATGGAGCAGATTGGTGCTGCCCGGTGTGCCAAAAGGCACGCCCGCCAGCGCGATCAGCTTGCTGCCGGCCTGGCCGAAACCGTGGCGCAGCGCCATGCGTTTGCCCTTGGCGATCATCTCTTCGAAGCTGCCAATATCGCGCGTCATCACCGAATGTGCGCCCCATAGCAAAGCCACCCGGCGGGCGGTCTTGAGCGATGGAGTGAGCACCAGCACAGGCACGCTGGGCCGCTCACGCGAGACGCGCCGGGCGGTGCTGCCGGAGCCGGTAAACACTGTGATGGCCGCGATGGGCACAGTGTCGGCAATGGTCATGCAGCTATGCGCGAGTGCGTCAGCCGTGGTGGAATCGGGCGGCGTATCGAGAAAACGCACGCGCGCCTTGTAATCGTCATCCCGCTCCACTTGTGCGGCGATCCGGTCCATGATCCGCACCGCTTCCTCTGGCCAGTCGCCAGCGGCGGTTTCTGCGCTCAGCATCACCGCATCGGCCCCGTCATAAACAGCATTGGCGACGTCAGAGACTTCTGCGCGGGTCGGGGTCGGGGCTTCGATCATGCTTTCCAGCATTTGCGTGGCCACGATCACCGGCTTGCCCGCGCGGCGCGCCATGTTGACGATGCGCTTTTGCAGCGGGGGCACTTCTTCCGGCTCCAGCTCCACACCCAGATCGCCGCGTGCCACCATCAGCGCATCACTCATATCGAGGATTTCGTCGAGCTTGCGCACTGCCATGGGCTTTTCAATCTTGGCGCAGAGCGCGCCATAGCCGCCCATCAGCTTGCGCGCTTCAGCCAGATCTTCGGGGCGCTGGACAAAGCTGAGCCCGATCCAGTCCGCGCCTTGTTCGATAGCGAAGGCGAGATCCTTGCGGTCCTTTTCCGTCAGTGCGGGGATCGGCACTTCGGCATCGGGGACATTCACACCCTTGCGGTCAGAGATCACGCCGCCAACCTCGGCCGAGCAGAGAATCTTGTCTTCATCCGCCTCGATCACGCGCAGCCGGATTTTGCCATCATTGATCAGCAGCCGCTGGCCTTT
>JAGREF010000412.1 GCA_020446665.1 Sphingomonadaceae bacterium | reverse complement strand
TCGCGCAGATACATGCGCACCGGATCATCGGTGCGATCGCCAGTGGCGGTTTTCTTCGCGGCAGCAGTGGCAGCGGCAGCCCGGCTGGGCTTCGCATCGCTCTCATCCGTAGAGATTTCCTCTACTTCGCTCTCGTTCTCAGCTTCGGCGTCTTCGTCATTCTCGACGATATTGACGCCCATTTCGGAGATCGCGGACATCACATCCTCGATCTGCTCCGAGCTCATCTGATCCTGCGGCAGCGCATCATTCAGCTCGTCATAAGTGACATAGCCGCGTTTCTTCGCTTTGGTGATAAGCTTCTTGATCGATGCTTCGTTGAGGTCGATCAGAGGTGCATCATCATTCTGGGTATCTTTTGTATCAGATGCCATAAAACCCGTTTAATCCGTTTCCTGTTCATCCACCCCGGCAGCGTCGCCGACTGGATGCTCCAAATTCCCCTGAGCTGCGCGTCCAGCTCGTTTGCTCGCCATTTGCCCGAGTCGCTTCTCAAAATCCAGCTTTCGCTTCAGCAGACGCTGCTGCTCGGCGAAAGCGGCTTCAGGGTCGGTTTCAAACCGCGCAGTAGCTGCGGCGAGCGCAGCCTCCAGCGCAGGCCTTTCGACCAGCAGGGATACGGCTTCGGCCAGCTCCTCGCGCGCGACTTGCGGATCCAGTCCTTCTCCGAGGAAGGCAAAACGGGTGTTATCCGGCGGCGCAGCAGGGCCGATGTCCCCCGATATGGGTAAAGTTGCGCCGGGTTCAAGCATTTCTGCTGCTTCTATCAACGAATTGATGGGCGGCGCGAGATTGGGCTCCAGCTGGGCGAGCCGCATCAGCGTATCTTCATGGTGCAGGACCTGATCCGGGAAGCGCAGCAATCCGGCGAATACCGCGCTGGTCAGGGCATCACGGCCACCTCCGCTCACCACCCGGCGCAGCCGCTCCGAGGCTTCAGGCGTCAGGGCGGGGCGGGGCTGTTTCCAGTCGCGCCCTTTGCCGGAACCGCGCTGTGGTTGGAATGGCGGTCGCGGCGCACGCGGAGGGAAGGCGAAGGCGGAGAATTTCTCCATCAATTCGCGGCGATACAGCGAGCGTATATCGGGATGCTGGATCGCTTCGACATGATCCATCAGCCGTGCCTTCAACCCCGCTTTGGCCTCCGGCCCGTCAAGCGGCTGCGCATCGCGTTCAAAGCTCCACAGCGTGTCGAGCAGGCTGGCAGGCTGTGCCAGCAGCTTTTCCATCGCGGCGGCCCCCTGCTGCTTGATCAGATCATCCGGGTCGAGCCCGCTTGGCAGCCGCACAATCGCCAGAGAATGGGCCGGGCGCAGCATGGGCAGGGCGCGGGTGATGGCGCGCATGGCCGCGCGCTGACCTGCGGCATCGCCATCGAAACACAGCACCGGGCGCTCTACCAGTCGCCACAACAGCTCGATCTGGTTTTCCGTCAGCGCGGTGCCCAGCGGTGCCACCGCATCCTCGATCCCCGCATTGGCGAGCGCGATGACATCCATATAGCCTTCGACCACCACCAGGCGGCCCGTCTGGCGGCTCGCCGGACTCGCACGGTGGAGGTTGTAGAGCGTGCGCCCCTTGTCAAACAAAGGCGTGTCGGGGGAATTGAGATATTTGGGGACCTTGCTGTCGGCCTCCAGAATCCGCCCGCCAAAGGCGATCACCCGCCCGCGCGCATCCT
>JAGREF010000411.1 GCA_020446665.1 Sphingomonadaceae bacterium | reverse complement strand
ACGGATTTCATCGACAATTCCGCCGGGGTCGATTGTTCCGACAATGAAGTGAATATCAAGATCGCGCTGGCCCCGGCGCGCCGTGCAGGCAAGCTTTCCGACACCAAACGGCGTGCCTTGCTGGAAGGCATGACGGATGAAGTCGCCGATATTGTGCTGGAGGACAACCGGCTGCAGGCACTGGCCCTGTCCATCGCGGAACTGGGCGGTGCCAAGGCGCTTGGCTCCCATGCGCGGCTGATCGAAACGCTGGAAGATCGCGGCATGCTGGACCGGCGGACCGAGGGGCTGGCTGACAGCGAAGCGCTGACCCGCCGCGCTGCCGATGGCGCGGGGCTGACCCGGCCGGAGCTGGCGGTGCTGCTTTCTTCCACCAAGCTGGTGCTGCAGGAAGCGATTGAACAGAGCGACCTCCCCGATGACAGCTGCCTGGAACGCAATCTGGTGGAAAGCTTCCCGCTCCCGCTGCAGGAAAATTATCGCAAGCTGCTGCTCACTCACCGGCTGCGGCGTGAAATCATCGCGACAGAGCTGGCCAACAAGGTCGTTAACCGGCTGGGCATCGTCCACCCCTTTGAACTGGCGGAAGAGGAAGGCGCAGCGCTGGCCCATGTCGCTGCGGGGTTCGTTGCGGCAGAGCGGCTGTTTGGCATAGATGCGCTGTGGGCAGAGCTGGACAGCGCAAAAATGCCGGAAGCCGGCCGCCTGATGCTGTTTGACCGGCTGTCTGCCGCCGTTGGCAACCAGATCGCGGATCTGCTGCGCGTGGGGGTCGGGCCCAGGCAGCCTTCGCAGCTGGTCAGCGAACTGGGCACAGCCGTGCGGCAATTGGCAGACCAGAGCGACCATTTGCTGGCGAGCGAGCTGCAGCAACAATCCGCACGGATGAAAGCGCGCTTTGTCGAAGCGGGTGCACCTGACAAGCTGGCCGGGGCAGTGGCGCAATTGTTCGACCTTGATGGTGCCGTGGGCCTGGCCGATCTGGCCCGCGAAACCGGGATCGAAGTCACCGCGCTGACAGCCGCATTCAGCGATCTCGGATCGCGGCTCGGGCTGGATTGGGCACAAGGCACCGCGGCGACCATGAGCCCTTCCGATATCTGGGAACGGCTGCTGGTGGCGGGGCTTTCGCGCGATTTCCAGCAGATGCGGCTGGATTTCCTGCGCCGGATGGAACGTCGGCGGGGCAAGCGCAGCGATCCGGTGGTGGCCATTGCCCATTGGGCAGAGGAAAATCAGAGCGCCATTCGCCAATTCCGGGCCATGGTCGGCCGGGCGCAGGCAGCCAGCCCGGTCGCCCCGGTGGCGCTCGCACAAATCGCCAGTCAGGCCCGCAATCTGCTCGGTCGATAGAGCCTGATGACGTTACTGGGACCCACCCTGATCTACCGAGCAGGCCCGGAGGTGGCGCAAACCCTCTTGACGGAAAGACCATTTGCGCCAAGAGGTGTGCGCCATGGACCATGCTGATGTTGTGATCGTGGGTGCAGGCCATGCAGGGGCGCAAGCCGCCATCGCGCTGCGCCAGAATGGGTTTGAAGGTTCGATCCTCATGATCGGGCGCGACAGCGAACCGCCCTATGAACGGCCTCCGCTGTCAAAGGAATATCTGGCGCGCGACAAGACCTTCGACCGCATCCTGATCCGCAAGCCGGATTTCTGGGACAGCAAGGATGTGAGCTTGCGGCTGAACACAGCGGTGCTGAAGATTGACGCCGAAGCGCACAGGCTCACGCTTAGCGACAAGGGTGAAGTCACTTATGGCAAGCTGATCTGGGCCGCCGGTGGCGATCCGCGCCGTCTGTCCTGCGCGGGGGCCAACCTGGCCGGCGTGCACGCCGTGCGCGACAAGGCCGATGTGGACCGGATGATGGCCGAGCTGGACGCCGGAGCGAAACAGGTCGTCGTGGTCGGCGGTGGCTATATCGGGCTGGAAGCCGCCGCTGTACTGACCAAGCTGGGCTGCAGCGTTACGGTGCTGGAGGCGCTGCCGCGCGTGCTGGCGCGGGTTGCAGGCGAGGAACTGTCCGAATTCTTCCACACCGAACATCGCGCCCATGGCGTCGATCTGCGGCTGGAAACCGCGCTGGACTGCATTCTGGGCGATGGCAGCAAGGTGACCGGCGTCAGGCTGGCCGATGGCGAGGAATTGCCCGCCGATATGGTGGTGGTTGGTATCGGCATCATCCCGGCAGTCGGCCCGCTGATTGCTGCCGGAGCATCCGGTTCCAACGGGGTGGATGTGGACAATTTCTGCCGGACGATCCTCGACGATATCTATGCCATTGGCGATTGCGCGGCCCATGCCAACGCCTTTGCAGATGGTGCAGTGATCCGGCTGGAATCGGTGCAGAATGCCAATGACATGGCCAATACCGCAGCCAAGGCGATTTGCGGCGACACGCAACCCTATCATGCGCTGCCGTGGTTCTGGTCCAATCAGTATGACATCAAGCTGCAAACGGCGGGCCTGTCCATCGGCCATGAAGCCACTGTGCTGCGCGGTGACCCGGCGGAGCGCAAATTCTCCGTCATCTATCTCAAGGAAGGCCGGGTGGTCGCGCTCGACTGTGTCAACGCGACCAAGGATTACGTGCAGGGGCGCAAGCTGGTGGAAGCCGGAGCGATCATCGACCCCGCATTGCTGGCGGATGCGGATACGCCGCTCAAAGAGATGCTGTGATCTCTCCCGCCGATGGCGAGGCCATGCTGCAGGGCCTCAAGGTCGTTGACCTCACCAGCGTTGTTTTCGGGCCCTATTGCACGCAAATTCTCGCTGATTTCGGGGCTGACGTAACCAAGGTGGAATCGCCCGGCGGGGACGCTTTCCGCCATGCGGGCAAACCTGCCGCGACCAAGGGGATGGGCCCGGCCTTCCTTGCGCTCAACCGGGGCAAGAAATCCGCCACGCTCAATCTCAAAGACGAAACTGATCGCGCGCTGATGGCCGAAATGCTGCGCGATGCGGATATTTTCATCCATAATGTGCGCGGCGAGGCGATTGCCCGGCTGGGCTTTGATTATGACAGCGTGAAAGCGCTCAACCCGACCATCATCTATGTTCATTGTGTCGGTTTTGGCTCCAACGGGCCCTATGCTGGCCTGCCCGCCTATGATGATGTGATCCAGGCCGCATCCGGCGCGACGACGCTGATGGGCCGGGTCGATGGCAATCCAAGGCCGCGCTACATCCCCTCATTGATCGCGGACAAGGTGGCGGGGCTGCATGCGGCCTATGCTACCATGGCCGCAGTGATCCACCGGCTGCGCACCGGCGAAGGCCAGCATGTCGAAGTGCCCATGTTCGAAGCTTTCAGCAGTTTCACGTTGAAAGAGCATCTCTTCGGCCTGACCTTTGACCCGCCCATCGGCACAGAAGGCTATTCGCGCCAGCTCGACCCCAATCGCCAGCCGTTCCAGACCAGAGATGGCTGGGTCAGCATTGCAGCCTATAATCTCAATGATTTCGTCACCATCATCACGGCTCTGGGCGATCCGGAATTTCTGGATGACGAACGTTTTGCCACCCCGCTGGGGATCTTTCAGAACAGCGCCATTCTCTATCGCCGGATAGCCGAATTGCTGCCTGCCTTCACCACGGCAGAGGCAATCGAACTGATGCGCAAACATTCGCTGCCCGCCATGCCGGTGCGCGATCTGAGCGCCATGCTGGAGGACCCGCATTTGCAGCAAGCGGGCTTTTTCCAGCAGCGTGAGCACCCCAGCGAAGGAACGCTCAATGAAATGCGCGAACCTTCGCGCTTTAGCGCCTGGCAAGGGCATGAGACCCGCCCTGTGCCCCGGCTGGGCGAACATACGGATGAATTACGCGATCAGTCAGGCAGCTGAGCCAGCGCCCAGCGCGCTGCCTCTGCCACCACCAGGTCGGGATCGTCAGCCAGCACGGAAACCGCAGGCCGCAATGTGGCATCGCCGCTATTGCCTGCGGCATAGAGGCAGTTGCGCACAAAGCGGTCACGCCCGATCCGCTTGATCGGGGAGCCTGAGAAAAGCGCGCGAAACGCTGCATCATCCAGCGCCAGCAAATCCACCAGTTTCGGCGCGACCAGCTCTGCGCGGGCGGCAAAGGCAGCGTGGCGCGCGGCGGTGTTCGCAAATTTGTTCCACGGACACACCGCCAGACAATCATCGCAGCCATATGTGCGATTGCCCAGCGCCTTGCGGAATTCCTCTGGCACCGGGCCCTTATGCTCGATGGTGAGATAGGAAATGC
>JAGREF010000410.1 GCA_020446665.1 Sphingomonadaceae bacterium | reverse complement strand
AGCGCCTGCTCCGCGCGCTGCTCCGGCTCCCTCCGGCCAGAGTGCCAGTGGCGCGTCGCAGCCTTCGGTATCGTCATCCGGCCCGGTGGTGCAGGCGATACCGGGCGATGCAGGGCTGGAACCGATTGGACCTGTGGCACTGCCGGACAATCTTCCCTCGCTGGAAGAGCTGGAATCGATGTCAGTCGATGATCTGGACAATCTGCTTGGTTTGAAGCCCAAATATGACATTCCGCCTGCCGCGCGGCGTTCGCTTGAACGGGTTGGCATTCTGGCCCGCGCTGAAGGCGGGCTGCCGGCAAGGTCGCTGGCGAAGCAGCCTGCCCCAATCGTTCGGGCTGCACTGAAGGGCACGAAGGGCCCGATTCTGTCGCGCTGGGGCCACATCATGCTCCGCAATGCGCTGGCCAGCCGGCTTGAGACGCCTGACGGGATGCAGCCGATTGAATTTGCCGCCTTGCGGGTCAGCCTGCTCAACCGGATGGGCGAATTCGCTGTCGCCCGGGGCGTGGCGCAGGATGTCGATGCGACTAACTGGAACAACGCGCTGACTGATGCGGCAATCACAGCATATATCGGGACGGCAGACATTACCGGCTCCTGCCCGGTGGTAAGGCTGCGTGGGGGTACGCGCGAAGACGCGCAGTGGAAGATGTTGCAAGCGATCTGTGCGGCCTATTCCGGTGAAGTGGCGCGCGCCGGATCAGACCTCAATCGCGGCTTGCGCAATGAAATTGCCCCGGAAATCGACTTGCTGCTGGCCCAGCGTTACGCCGGGGCTGCCGGGCGTGGACGGCGGGCGGTGAATATCGAGTGGGATAATGTCGCTGACATGAACCCGTTCCGTTACGCATTATCCACCGCGCTGGGGGTGGCTGTCCCGGCTGAGCTGATCCCTGCCAATCGCTATTACTGGCAAGTTCGTTCGACTTCGGCGCTGATACCGGTCAGCGAGCGACTGCAAGCCGCAGCGCCGGCTGCGCGGCAGGGTTTGCTGTCTTCACAGGCGATGGTTGACCTCTATTCACAGGCCTATGTGGCTGAGGGGATGGACGGGATTGTGCGGCGGCACAGCAATCGCTTGCGTGATGCCTATATCACCCCTGACCCCGCAGAACGGCTCGCCGCCATTCGCGATGTATGGGCAACCAGCGGGCGCCCGGATTATGATCGCCTGGTCCTCACCGCCTATGCCGCAGCGCGGATGCCAGCTTCGGAAGACTATATTGACGATGCCGCGCCACTGATTGCTTCCATGTTGAGTGCGGGACTCGATCAGGATGCGCTGGAATGGGGGGCCGTTGCGCGTGTCGGGACAGAGGCATGGGCCTTGCTCGTCCTTGCCCAGCCCGAAAGGGGCGCACCGGTTGCTGCTGGCGATATCAGCCGTTTCTTTGGCAATGATGACAGCGAAGAGGCGCGGAAATCGGGATTTTTCCTGGCAGGCCTTGCCGGGCTGGGGCGCGTGTCACAGGCTGATATGGTGGAACTGGCGGATGATCTGGAAATCGATCTCGCCCGTGAAACGCGCTGGAGCCAGCTGATCGACAAGGCTGCCGAAGTGAATAATCCGGCACTGGTCGCCTATCTTGCCGGTGTGGGTATGCAGGGCAATGACTGGTCGCAAATGACCCCGCGTCATCTCTATCACATCGTCTCCGCGCTCAATCGCGTGGGGATGCAGGCCGAAGCGCGCATGATTGCGGCGGAGGCCGTGGCGCGCGGGTAAGCGCAGCTGTGTCCGTCGCCATAGAGGATTTCCTCGCCATGATGGCGGCAGAGCGCGGAGCCGCGGCCAATACGCTTGCCGCCTATCGCCGCGATCTGGAAGGGGCCGAGGAACTGGTGGGGCCGCTGCAGGAGGCGGCCGGGGATGCCCTTGCTGGTCTGGGGCAGGCATGGGCTGATCTGGCACCTTCCAGTCTGGCGCGCAAATGCTCTGCCTTGCGGCAATTTTACGCTTTTGCGCAGGATGAAGGCTGGAGACGGGATGATCCCTCGTCAGCATTGCCCCGCCCGGCAACGCGGCGTCCTTTGCCGAAGATTCTCTCGCATGATCAGGTCGAATCGCTGTTTGCGCGGGCTGAGGAAGAGGCACAGGGTGGCAAGCCGGAAGCGGTGCGTCTGCTGGCTCTGATTGAGATGCTCTATGGCTCCGGCCTGCGCGCCACAGAGCTTGTGTCATTGCCGGTGGCAGCGGTTCCGCGCGATGCGCCTTTCCTGACAGTCACCGGCAAAGGCGGGCAGGCGCGGATGGTCCCGGTCAGTGGCCGCGCAAAGGAAGCGCTGAGCCGCTGGATGGCGCTGCGGCCGGCAGGGTCGCAATGGCTGTTCCCGTCACGCAAGAGCCATCTGACGCGAATCCGGCTCTATCAGATGCTCAAGGAACTGGCGGTGCGCGCTGATTTGCCGCCGGAAAAGGTCAGCCCGCATGTGCTGCGCCATGCTTTTGCGACCCATCTTCTGGAGGGTGGGGCTGATCTGCGCGTGCTACAGACCCTGCTCGGCCATGCGGATATCGCCACCACTCAGATTTACACCCATGTGGACAGCGCGCGGCTTGTCGCATTGGTGAATGAACGGCATCCTCTTGCCGAAAGCCGCCAGTCAGACTAGCGCGATTGCATGATTTCATATCTCGAATTCGAAAAGCCGGTCGCAGAGCTGGAAAACCGCATCAAGGAATTGCGGGCCGCCGCTGAGAGCGATGACGTGGATATCAGCAGCGAGCTGGCGCGGCTTGAGCAGAAGAGCGCAGATTTGCTGGCCAGCACCTATGCGTCGCTCACGCCCTGGCAGAAAACACAGGTTGCCCGCCATCCTGGTCGCCCGCATTTCAAGGATCTGGTCGAGCACGCCTTTGACGAATTCATCCCGCTCGGCGGGGATCGCCGTTATGGTGATGATCAGGCGATCATGGGCGGCTTTGCCCGTCTGGGTGGGCGCCGCGTGGTGCTGATCGGCCATGAAAAGGGCAATGATACGGAAAGCCGCATCCGCCACAATTTCGGCATGGGCAAGCCGGAAGGTTATCGCAAGGCGATCCGCCTGATGGAGCTGGCCGGACGGTTCGGCCTGCCGGTAGTGACTTTGGTCGATACTTCAGGTGCCTTTCCGGGCATCGAAGCCGAAGAGCGCGGACAGGCTGAAGCGATTGCCCGTTCGACGGAAGCCTGCCTCGCATTGCCGGTGCCGATGGTGGCTACAATCGTGGGCGAGGGCGGTTCTGGCGGGGCGGTCGCCCTGGCCAGTGCAGAGCGGGTTCTGATGCTGGAACATGCGGTCTATTCAGTGATTTCGCCGGAAGGCTGTGCGTCGATCCTGTGGCGGACCGCGGAAAAGGCACCTGAGGCGGCAGAGGCCATGCGGATCACTGCGCAGCATCTGGAAAAGCTGGGTGTGATCGACCGCATCGTGAAGGAACCGGTCGGCGGCGCCCATCGTGATCCCGAAGGGGCAGCGCTGGCGCTGGGCAAGGCGATCGGTGAAGAGCTGGATGCCATGCAGGGGCTGTCATCGAAAGAATTGCGCCAGCGGCGCGAGGAACGTTTCCTCCAGCTTGGCGCCTGATCTGACAGCTCCAACCTGTAAAATTGCGATAAAGCGGTTTTTCCCAATCCGGATTTGCGGTTAGGATGCTGGCAAGAGCGGGCATCATCGCCCGCAAAGCAGGAAAGGACTCCGCCCATGCCACGCATGAAATCGCTCGCTCTCGCCTCCAGTGCCCTGATTGTCATGGCCTTTCCGGGCTGTGTCGCGAATGGCAAGATTCCCAGCGCCTCCACCCCGATCACGCCTGCAGAGGCATCGCAGGGGGCGGAACTGCACCCGCAATTGCTGCAGGAATTCGGCGGCGCGATGAGCGGCCCGCATGCGGCCTATGTCGAATCGGTGGGACAGAAGATTGCGGTGCAATCCGGTCTCAGCACCAAACAGGGTGATTTCACTGTCACCTTGCTCAACAGCCCGGTGAATAACGCTTTCGCTATTCCGGGCGGCTATGTTTACACCACGCGTCAGCTGGTCGCGCTGATGAATAACGAAGCCGAACTGGCGGGCGTGATGGGGCATGAAGTGGGCCATGTTGCCGCTCGCCACTCGCAGCGACGCCAGAAAGCGGCCCAGAAAAACAATATTCTCGGTGCGGGTCTGGCGATCCTCTCTGGCGTATTGCTGGGTGACAGCTCCATCGGGAGCACGCTTTCGGATGCTTTCCTGAAGGGATCGCAGCTGCTCACGCTCAAATTCTCGCGCAAGCAGGAAACACAGGCGGATAATCTCGGCATCCAGTATCTCAGCACGGGGGGGTATGATCCGCGTGCCATGGGGACCGTGCTGCAAAGCCTTGCCGCTCAGAACGCTCTCGATGCGCAATTGCTGGGGCGTGGCAATGCCAGCGTTCCGGAATGGGCATCTACCCATCCCAATTCGGCAAAGCGGGTTAAGGCCGCCTTCGCCACTGCCGGTTCAGGCGGCGGGGCGCTGAACCGCGACACGTTCCTTACCCGGATTGATGGGATCCTTTATGGCGATGATCCGGAGCAGGGGGTGATCGAAGGCAGCCAGTTCATCCATCCAAAGCTGGGTTTCTCGTTCACGGCACCCAATGGCTTCTATATGGTCAATGGCACACGCGCCGTCTCCATCAACGGCCAGAGCGGTCAGGCGCAGATGAGCACCGGGGCCTATAGCGGCAATCTGGAAAGTTATGTGAATGCCGTGTTCAAGGAACTGGGCGGCGAAAAGCAGACGCTCGCCCCATCCAGTGTCCAGCGCACGACAGTGAATGGCATTCCCGCACTGTATGGCACGGCGCGCGTCAATAATGGCAACAGCCAGGTGGACGTGGTGGTGTTTGCCTATGAATTCTCGAAGAATCAGGCATTCCACTTCGCGGCGATTTCCCCGGCGGGGCAGTCCGGTGTGTTCACGCCGATGTACAATTCCATGCGCAGGATCAGCTCGGCAGAGGCCAGCGCCGTTATCCCGCGGCGGATTGATGTGGTGACTGTAAAGCG
>JAGREF010000409.1 GCA_020446665.1 Sphingomonadaceae bacterium | reverse complement strand
GCGCGCACGGCTGACATATTCCCAGCGGCCGCGTTTCTTGGCGATCACCCAATCACCCTGCCAGGTGATCTCTTCGGGGGTGTTGTCCTGCATTATACCTCGATCAGCCGGTCGGGCAGTTCGTTCTGGTCATCTTCGTCGCGCGGGAAATGTTCTGCCAGCAGAGTGCCGACATCGCGGATACCGGCGATCATTCCTTCTGCCATCCGGCCTGCGCGGATTTCGACCAGCATGTCTGCCATGGCTTCGCCCCAGACTTCGGCGCTGACCTTTGCAGCGATGGTCTCGTCTGCGACGATTTCCGCGCGATGTTCCTGCATCGAAAGATAGATAAGCACACCAGTGCGGCCATGGGTGCGCCGCTCCGCCCCGACCTTGAAATGGGTGATGGCACGGTCATGCACCCGCAGGGTCTTCACCCGGCCCGGCACCAGCAGGAAGCGCAGCCTGTCCCACAGCAGGAACAGCCACACACCGAGGAATTTGAGCGAGGCAAAGACCGCCGCCACGCTGAATATCTCGCCCGGTGTCCATTCATGGCCCCACAGATTGAGCGCCCATTCGATCTTGCCGAGATAGAATTCGGGAAAGATGGCGAGGAAGGCGAGCACCAGCAGGCTGGCAAATCCCGCCCAGGCGAGCGCTATGTCGCTATAGCCGTCGGAACGGTCAGCCAGAACGGTGACAATTTCGCCCGACGTATGCGCCTCTGCCTCGGCCACGGCGGCCGATACGCGCGCATGTTCATCACTGGTCAGATAGCGTCCCATTTACCAGCCTCCACTCGCACCGCCGCCGCCAAAGCTGCCGCCTCCGCCAGAGAAACCTCCTCCGCCGCCAGAAAAGCCGCCTCCGCCGCCCCAGCTGGAGCCACCGCTGCTGGACCCGCCACGGGTAGCAGCATTAACGGCCTCCCACAGGATGATATTGCCAATGGTCGAACCCGCGCCGCCGCGATAGCGTTTGCCACGGGCACCGCGAATAATCGGCAGGATGAAGAAGAAAAACAGAAAGCCGAGCCAGATGATTGTCCCAAATGAAAAGCCGCCGCCCTTCGCGGGTTTGGGTTTCGCTTCTGCGGCAATTCGCATGGCCTCTTCTGGCGGCAGTTGCAGCTGGGTAATGATCGCGTCGGTCCCCGCAACAATCCCGCCCGCCATATCACCATCGCGAAAGCGGGGCGTGATCCGGTCGCGGATGATCATGGAGGACATGGCGTCAGTGAGATAGGGTTCCAGCCCATAGCCAACCTCAATCCGCACCTTGCGCTCCTGCGGGGCAACCAGCAGCAACACACCGTCATTGCGCTCGGCATCGCCAATGCCCCATGCGCGGCCCAGCTGGTATCCGTAATCGCTGATTTCATAGCCCTGAAGGCTTGGTACAGTCGCGACTACAAATTGGCGCTGGGTGGTCGTTTCAAAGCTTTCGAGCTTTGCAGCGAGAGCCGCTTCCTCGGCTGGCCCGAGCAGATCAGCATTATCGACCACACGCCCCGTCAGTTCAGGAAAGTCTGGTGCAGCAGATAGCGGGCTGGCCAGCAAGGCAAGCAAGGCTGCGGCAATGAAGGCAAGAGGTTTCATGCTGCTTCTTTCATTTCGGCAGGGGTGACTTCCAGAATCAATCTGTCCACTCCCTGCATGATCCCGCGCTCGAAGCTGCCTTTGCGAAATTCGGGCAAGACTGCTTGCTGCAGGATTTCATCTGCCTCCTCATCCTTTACTGTGGATTCGAGGCCGTAGCCCACTTCAATCCGCACTTCGCGTTCATTCGGAGCCACCAGCAGCATCAGCCCGTCATTGCGCTTTGCATCGCCAATGCCCCAGGCCCGGGCCAGATCAACCGAGTACACGAGTATGTCCTTGCCTTCGAGGCTTGGCGTTGTCGCGACGACCAGTTGCACCCCGGTATCGGCTTCCAGCTGTTCCAATTGCGAGGTCAGCTGTGCTTCGACTGGCGTAGCAATTATGTCAGCCGCATCGACCACGCGGCCCGTCAGTTCCAGTGCCGGGGGCGGAGGCGCGTCACCTTTGGCGGCGCATCCCATTATGAGAGACGCCGCCGCACAGGCAAAGGTGAGGCGCAGCATGCGGATCAACGCCGAAATTATATATCCATTACCGGCGCGACTTCTGCCCCTGGGCTGGCCGCCTCGTAAGGTGCCATGGGTTCAGCGCCATGGATCAAATTGGCGCCGATCGTGTCCGGGAAGGTGCGGATCGTCGTGTTATATTTGCGCACCGCTTCGTTGTAATCCTTGATCGCGATACGAATGCGGTTCTCTGCGCCTTCCACCTGCGCCTGTGCGGTTTCGATATTGCGGGTGAATTGCGGGTTGGGATTCGATTCCACCGTTGCAAACAAACGCGAAAGTCCGCTGCCCAGCGCGTTCTGCGCTTCGGCATATTGCGCCATCTTTTCCGGATCGTTGAGGTCGGCTTCGCTGAGCTGGATCGAACCGGCCTTTGCGCGTGCTTCAGCAACGCCAACGAAGATATCCGTTTCGCCTTCCTTTGCGCCCTTTACCAGCGCTTCGATATTGGGGAGCAGGTTGGCGCGCGACTGGAAGGCGGCTTCGACATCGCCCCATTTGGCCTTGGCTTCTTCTTCAGCGGCCGGCACGGAATTGATCCCGCAGGCGGCAAGGCCGAGCGAGGCGAGGGCGACCACGGCGAAGCGGCGCATGGATGCGAAATTCATGGATGGAGACCTTTCTCTTGGCACCTGCGGTGGCAGGCCATCTGTATTGGATAGATAGCACACCACGGGGCCGGTTCAAGATTTGCAGCTGTTTACTTTGCTTGTACAAGCCGCGTTGCCACTGGGCAGCCGAACGTATGAGGAAGGACATTCGTTATGATGAGTGAATTCAAGGAATTCATTGCCAAGGGCAATGTGATGGATCTGGCAGTGGCCGTGATTATCGGTGGGGCCTTCGGGACCATTGTCACTTCGCTGACCGGCGATGTGATTATGCCGATTGTCGGCTATATTTTCGGTGGGGCAGACTTCACCAACCAGTTTATCCTGCTCAGCACTCCGGCTGGCTATGAAGGGGCGATGGACGATTATGCCGCGCTGAAGGAAGCAGGCGCTGCAATGATCGGCTATGGCGCGTTCCTGACCGCCGTGATCAATTTTGTGATCCTGGCTTTCATCATTTTCCTGCTGGTCCGCTATGCGAACAAGCTGACGAAGAAGCAGGAAGAGGCAGCACCTGCAGGCCCGAGCGAGATCGATCTGCTCACGGAAATCCGTGACGCTCTGAAGAAGTAAGCACAACGGCTGCGGGTAGCTCCGGTTCGGTCGCATTGCGACCGCAAGGCCGACCGGCCGCCCCCTTCGGCTGGCTGGCAAGCCAGCCGCTCAGGATAAACTGCGCGATTGGGCCGCAAGGCCCCTTGAGCGAGGACATCGCGCGCCGGATGGCGTGCCGAAAATAAGACTCACTCCTCCCCAAACCATACACTTCACATTAAGCGGGCAGGGCCTATATAGGCCCTGCC
>JAGREF010000408.1 GCA_020446665.1 Sphingomonadaceae bacterium | reverse complement strand
AAAGCAAAACTCGGCACACATACGGCTGCCACACCAGCCAAACGAGCAATCTTCTTCATCGTAAACCTCCCTTATTATGGCATGGCCGATGGCGCAGGTCGCATTTCAGCTCTTGCCATTCCGCGAAAATTTTTTTGCATTTCACGAATGACCGTCTAGGCGTGGCGGCGGAGAGGTTTGGAATATGAATGTCAGGGCGCAAATCACGCCTGCGGCACCCGCGGGCTTTACCGATTTTGGTGGACTGGTCCCTAGCGGCAATTTCAAACGATCCGGCGGCTTTGATGGCATTTTCTCCCTGATCACAGGCTATGGCGGTGATGCAGACGCGATCATGCGTGCTTGCGAGATTGACCCGCGCAGTTTTGACGACAGCGAGACATATGTTTCCTACCCCCGCATGGTGCAGGTGCTGGAACATTGCGCCGCCAGCTTTAACGAACCCTTCTTCGGCTTCGAACTGGGCCGGCGGCAAAGCCCCGATGTGATGGGGCCACTTGCCCCGCTGATGCTGTCATCACCCACTGTGGCGCAAGCGCTGGAACTGGTCGAACGCTACATGGCGGTGCATGCACCCGGCGCGCGATTGCAATTGAGCCAATCTGGCAAGGAAGCCCGGCTGACTTACGAACTGCTCGATGATGCAAGCACGCATAGCCGCCAGATCAACGAATTCAGCATGACCGCCGCATACAATATTGTGCGCGGCCTGGCGGGGAAGGATTTCCAGCCAAGCAGCATTGAAATTGCCAGCGCTCCGCCTGAAACTGATCGCAAAAGGCTGGAAAACTACTTCAACGCGCCGGTCAGCTATGAACAGCCGGTCAGCACCCTGTGCTTTGCGAGCGATTTTTTTCACCGTCGCATCGACTCAGGCAATCCCATCTTGCTGCGGTATGCCAAGGCTCAATGCGAGGCGATCTGCCCTGAAGAGCCACAGATCGAGCAGATTGTCGCATCCCATATCCGCCGCATGATGCCGATGGGCGCCTGTTCGCTGGAAGTGATAGCGGCGCGACTGTCGATCCATCCGCGTTCGCTGCAGAACAGGCTGACTGCGGCAGGGTGTGAATTTCGCGAAATCCTGAAGGCCCAGCGCAAGGAAATGGCGGCGGCCTATCTCACCCGGTCACGCACACCGATTGCAGAGATCGCCTTGTTGCTCGGCTATGCCGACCAGGCGAGCTTCAGCCGGGCCTTTACCGGCTGGTACCAGACGTCGCCTAAGCGCTTCCGCGATGCCCAGCGCAAGGCGCGGATGGAAACACCGGCATCGGACCTGCAATCGGCTGGTCAGGAAACAGTTCATGCCGGTGCGCATCAGGCATAGTGCCCGTGCACCAGCGGCCGAAGGCCCCGTCATCCGGGCCGGCAGTATGGAAGGCTTCCGCAGCCTCCTGCTGGAATTGGGGCATGATCCGCAGCCAATCCTGCGCGATGCCGGGATTGACCCCGAAATACTGAACCAGCCAGATCTGGTCATCCCCACCAACGCCTATCGCCGCGCGCTCAACCGAGCGGCGGAGATTACAGGAATTGCCCATTTCGGCCTCTTGCTGTCACAGCGCCAGACCTTCGAGAAGCTGGGTGCGGTGGGATATCTTGTGCGCCATGGGCCTGACCTAAAGACCTCTATCGAACGGCTGATGCGCCATTTCCACACTCATGACACCGGCTCCATGACGCGGCTGGAAGTAGATGGGGCGCACGCTTTGTGGCGCCACCGGCTGGGCGGGGTAAGCGAGGATGCGGCCGTCCAGCAGACCGAGCTGGCAATGGGGCTCGCCTGCCAGTTCACCCGATCGGCACTGGAAGAAACCTGGGCTCCCTCAGCCGTCTATTTCGAACATGCGGCACCAGCCGATCTGGGCCCCTATGAAGCGGTGTTTCGCTGCCCGGTACTGTTCGGCCAGACCCTGACCGCGCTGGAGCTTGCAACGAGCGATCTTTCCCGTCCCTTGCGCCAGTCCGACGCGGGGCTGTTCCAAATTCTGCAACAGCATATCGAGCGAATCGAGGAAGGTCTGGGCGAGGATATTGGCGGAAAGGTGCGGCATTTGCTGTTGCAGAATATGGAGGACGGGCTGTGTCGGCTGGATGATGTCGCAGCCCGGTTGGGCCTGCGCCGCCATGCGCTGCAACGCCGGCTCAAGGCCGAAGGGACCAGCTTCCAGAATATTCTGGATGATGTCCGTTTCGAACTTGCCCGGCGCTATCTGCGCGAAAGCAAGACACCCATCTCCGAAATCGCCGGGCTGCTGGGCTATTCGGAAAGCGCTGTCTTTACTCGTTCCTTTGCTCGCCGTGCCGGGATGGCCCCGAATGCCTGGCGGAGAAAGCAATCTTAGCTGGGTGAATACCAGATTGGCGAAGAATAGGCGCGTTCCTGTGTGACCATGGGGACATGGCTGGGCATGGTGATGCCGAATTTCTTCGCATCATAGGCGGTCCAGCGCGGCGTCGGCACCTGCAACACGCGCACATAATAGAACGCCTTTTGCGCCGGGTTGAATTCCGGATCACGCCATGCGGTCAGCAGCTGCGCAGCGCCGACGCTGTCGTCGAATGTGGCATTGGCAACATCAACTGTGCCCTTGATCACCGGCACCTTGCCATCGGCCCCGCGCTTGCGCTTGTCCGGGTGGCTCCATGCGACGTCGAAGACCTTCTCATGCGTCTCGCCGTCCCCGTCGATCCAGCCCTTCACCACCTGGATGCGGTCGAGGCTGGCTGAATTGGGATCGCGCAGGGCGTGGATCAGGAAGGACGGAGCCTTGCCCTTCGCCCCCGTCAGGTCGCCGCCCATGGGCACGCCCTTGCCATAACCGGCATCGGCAATATCGCCGTTGCCAGTATCGGCATCGCTGAAATTCCAGCCGCCGAAGAAGCGCAGCCGGATGCGCGGGCCAGTGGTGGCATAGACTTCCTTGCGCATGAACGCGTCGAAGATTTCCTCGCGCGTATTGTTGCGCGCCCAGACTGCGGCATAGCCGGATGACGCCATCATCCAGCCGGGCACCACTGCCTCGCCGCGACCGCCAATAGCGTCTTTCCAGCGGGTCGGGCTGGGTTCCATATCGGCGCTGTGCTTGCCCCAGAAATTGTCTTCGGCGACCGCGGCCAGCCCCGTATGTGCATCGGTTGAGCCGATGAAGCCGAATTTGTAGGGGTTCACGCCATGGCGCTGCTCCAGCGTGAGGCCCCGCTTCAAGGCAGAACGGGCATATTCACCTGCGAGCATGGAATCCTTCTTGGGCACACCGGCAAAGTCGATCAGATCCCATGTTTCATAATCGGCAAAATCATCGTCGGAAGACAGGAAGGGGTGCGCTTCGCCATCGCCCTTGATCTGAGTGATTTCATAGGCCGGCTCCCACCGGGCGCGTTTGCGGGCATATTCGGCGGTCATCGGCGCACCAAATTCATTGGTGTCGAGCGGGAACATCGCCCCGTTGGAGATATTGCCATTATGCGCCACGGCCAGCACGCGGCCGCCAGTGCGGGCCTCGTAACGTTCCATATAGGCCCACAAATCCATCGGATCATCCGTGGTCGAGGCCGACAGCGGCAAAGTCGAACCGGCAAGCTCCGCCCCATCGCGGAACATCACCACGCGGTGCAGATTCTGGCCGACATTTTGTGCGGTAAATTCGAAACCGATCAGAGAGGTGAACCGGCCCGGCTTGTAGGCGCGCTCTGCCGCTTCGACATTCTTCGCCCAATAGCTGGCCCTGGTCGCATCATCATCCAGCTCTGCCGGGTTGTCCTGATTGGTCTGGCGCCCTTCAATCACCATCCGCTCTGCACGGGTTGGCAGGCCGAGAATGCGCAGCCATTCCGCCAGCACCGGATTGGCAAGCAGGCGCGGATTGCCTTTGCGCAATTCGTTGAAGGACCCAAGATTGTCGCTGTGATCGGCGACCATCAGGAAGTCGAGCGGCGTTTCCAGCTGCGCGGTCATGCCATTCGAAGCCGTCACCTTTTCGCCCTGCGCAAAACGATAGGCATCTTCCGGCGTCAGTCTCACGCCGAACGTGTTGGCATCCATCGAATATTCCGTGTGCAGGTGGATATCGCCCCACAGCAATTCATCAGGATTGCCGCTGGCGGCGGCTACGCTGGCAGGCTTTGTCTGCACCGCAGCACTATCGGCTTCGCCTTCGCTTACGGCCGCGCAACCGGCCAGCAGGCTCGCTAGGGCAAGGCCCGAAATACCCGAAATCATCCCACCAAGGCTGCGCATCCGAATCCACTCCCAATTATGGTCTCATCGTAATTGACAGTTGCGAGCGAGCCAGAATTGACTTTGCGTAACAGAAGCCATTGCAGGAAATCATCTTCCTGTCACCCGAGCGACTAGCAAGAAGACTCAGCCAGCGGCTTCAGAGTCGCGCCAAGGCGAGAGTATTTGGAGAGAAACAGATGAACGGTGCAGAAGCCCTGATTGCAACCCTGGCCGATTGCGGCGTGGACGTATGTTTTGCCAATCCCGGCACGTCGGAAATGCAACTGGTGGCCGCGATCGACAAGCAAAACGGTATGCGCGCCATCCTCGGCCTGTTCGAAGGCGTGGTGACGGGCGCTGCCGATGGCTATGGCCGCATGGCTGACAAACCTGCCGCTACCTTGCTGCATCTGGGCCCCGGCCTCGCCAATGGCCTCGCCAATCTGCACAATGCCAAGCGCGCGGGCACGCCGATGATCAATGTTGTCGGTGATCATGCGCCGTTCCACCTGCATCATAATTCGCCGCTCACCAGCGATCTGAACGGCGTGGCACGGCCGATGTCGGACTGGCTCAAGACCTCCCGCTCGGAACGCGATCTGCCGCAGGTCGGCGCAGAAGCCTGGAGCCAGGCGAGCACCTATCCCGGCCGCATCGCAACGGTGGTCGCCCCTGCCAATCACGCTTGGACTGATGGCAGCGCGGTGGTTGCAGCCCCTGCCCAGCCCGCTCCGCAAATCGTGCCGGACGGGGCGATTGCCGATGCTGCCAGCACTCTGCGCGATGTCGAAGGCCCCAAAGCAGTCTTCCTGGGTGGACGCTCTCTGCGCGAAGGGGCGCTGGAGCAGGCCGGGCGCATTGCCGCTGCCACCGGCGCGCGGTTGGTCTGCGAGACCTTCCCGGCCCGGCTGCAGCGCGGCGCAGGCCGCGTGGCGGTGGAGCGGCTCCCCTATTTCGGCGAACAGGCCGCAGAGTTGCTCAAGGACTTCATGGCCATCGTCTTTTGCGGCTGCGAACCGCCCGTCTCCTTCTTTGCCTATCCTGGCAAGCCGAGCTGGCTCTCGCCCGAAGGCGCACAGCTGGTGCGCCTCGCATCGCAGGAAGAACACGCAGAAGATGCGTTGCGCCGCCTGGCTGACGCGCTCGACGCGCCGGAAACACCTGCGCTGGTGCAGGAGGCCACCACCCCGCCCGCCGTTGAAGGCAAACTCGATCCGATGAAGATCGGTGCGATTGTCGCTGGTCTGCTGCCGGAAAACTGCATTGTATCTGATGAAGCCGCCACCGCAGGATTGATGCTTTTCCCGACTACATTGGGTGCGCCAAAGCATGACTGGATGACTCTGACCGGCGGTGCAATCGGCCAGGGCCTGCCTCTGGCCGCAGGTGCAGCCGTGGCCTGCCCGGACCGCAAAGTACTGGCGCTGCAGGCCGATGGCAGCGGCATGTACACGCTTCAGGCGCTGTGGACGATCGCGCGCGAAAATCTGGATGTGACCACTGTCGTGTTCAACAATGGCAGCTACGCCATTCTGAATATAGAACTGATGAGGGTCGGGGTGCAGAATCCGGGGCCCAAGGCGCTGTCGATGCTCGATCTGCGCAATCCGGCGCTCAACTGGGTTTCCCTGAGCGAAGGCATGGGCGTGTCCGCTGTCAGGGTGGAAACCGCTGAAGAACTTCAGGCCGAACTGGCCGAGGCGCTGGCGCATAAGGGACCGCGCCTGATCGAAGCCATCCTGTAAGGGAGAATAGGATGCCTACTCTCGATCTGTTGCCCGCCACTGTCGAAGATTTTCGTCGCCGCGCAGAGAAGCGCCTGCCGCGCGGATTGTTCGATTATGTCGATGGCGGTGCCGGCGCTGAAGTAACGCTACGCCGCAATGTTGAGGATTTCGAAGCAATCCAGCTGGGCCAGCGTGTGTTGCGCGATATATCCAAGACCAGCACCGAGGTGGAATTTCTCGGCGAAAAACTCTCCATGCCGGTCATCCTCGCGCCTGTCGGCATGGCAGGCATGATGGCCAAGCGCGGCGAGGTGATGGCACGGCGGGTGTCAGCACAGGCAGGCATTCCCATGTGCCTTTCCACCATGAGCATCTGCCCGATCGAGGAAGTGGTCCCCGCAGCAGAAACGCCCATGTGGTTCCAGCTCTACATGTTCAAGGATCGCGGCGTAGTGGCTGAAATGCTGGATCGCGCGTGGAATAATGGCGTGCGCAAGCTGGTCTTTACCGTCGATCTGAATGTGCTGGGCACACGCTACCGCGATTTTCGCAACGGTCTGGCGGGCGGCACCAGCCTGTGGGGCAAAATTCGCGGCGGCCCGATCGAATATCTCAGCCATCCGCATTGGCTCAGGAACGTTGCCCTGGGGGGCGGACCGCTCCTGTTCGGCAATATCAAGCAATTTGCCCCTGCGGCCAAATCCCTGCCTGATTTCCGGGTATGGGGAGAAGAGCAGCTTGATTCCTCCGTTGACTGGAAAGACATCGAATGGCTGCGTGGCATCTGGAAGGGTCAGCTGATCCTGAAGGGCATTCTTGATCCGCAAGATGCCAAGGATGCGCACAAGGTCGGCGCGGATTCCATCGTTGTCTCCAACCATGGCGGGCGGCAGCTTGACG
>JAGREF010000407.1 GCA_020446665.1 Sphingomonadaceae bacterium | reverse complement strand
GACCGGCTCAATGCCCGGCTGATGGGGGTGGAGCCAACCGGCAATGGCCGCCGCGAAAGCTATGAGCATGCGCCCATGCCGCGCATGACCAATACATTCATGAAGGCCGGTCAGGATGATCCGGCGGAACTGCTCAGCCGCGTGAAGAAGGGCATTTTCGCCAAGAGCTTCGGCGGCGGGCAGGTGGATATCGTATCCGGCAAATTCGTGTTCTCCTGCACCGAAGCCTATCTCGTCGAAGACGGCAAACTGGGCGCGCCCATCAAGGGGGCGACGCTGATCGGGGATGGCCCGACCGTGCTGACGCGGGTCACTGGTATCGGTAATGATCTCGAACTGGATGAAGGCATCGGCACTTGCGGCAAGGGCGGCCAGACCGTGCCTGCCGGCGTTGGCCAGCCGACATTGCTGGTTGACGGTCTGACTGTCGGCGGAACCGCCTGATAATGGTCGGCTGACGAGTCAGCACGAGTTCAGGAATATACGCTTAGCATCAACAGAATGAGATTAACTGGCCGCAGATTCGCCCTGTCCGCCGCAACGCTTGCCGTTGCAGCATCGGGTCTGGCCATAGCGCCGCAAGTGGTGATGGCCCGCACGCTCCAGGAAAAGGCGGCGGCTCAGCTGGATCGCTTGCTGGAAGATCGCGAGGCTGGGGAACCGCTAGATTGCCTTTTCCTGCCATCCGTGGGCCACCGCCTGCAGGTCCTGCATCGCACCGCGCTGGTGTTTGGCAGTGGCAAGACGATTTACGTCAACAACACTGAAGATCCCGAATTTATTGATCGGGGCAAGGCGATCCGGATCAAGAGCAACAGCCGTCGCCTATGCGATTATGACACGGCCAGCAACGGCATCCGGCTCGACAAGTTCATCCCCTTTACGCGTATCGCCAAGCCAGAAGCTGTAAAAGGAGAAGCACAATGAAACATCTCATCAAGACCTGCGCTCTTGGCGCAATGGCGTGCGGGCTCCTCGCCGCCAGTCCGGCTGCAGCGGACAACCATGAAGAAGGCGATACACCCACAATGACCAAGGGTGAGAAACGGCTCGCAAAAATGCTCGAAGGGCGCGAGGCGGGCGAGCCGGAGCGTTGTATCAACACGCTTGGCAACGGTAATCTGCAAATTATCGACAAGACCGCCATCGTTTACCGGTCGGGCAAGACCGTGTGGGTCAATCGGACCAAACATCCCGACTCATTGGATGACGATGACTATATGGTGATCCGCAAGTATGGCGACGCGTCCCGGCTGTGCAAGCTGGACAATATCACCACCCAGTCGCGCACCGGACACTTCTTTTCGGGCGTGATCTTCCTTGAAGACTTCGTGCCCTATCGCAAGGTCGACAAGGACGAGGGCTGAGTTGTCAGTTGCGGCACTTGCGGAAAGTATAGATCCCGCAGCCATAGTCGAATGATCCGGCCACCTCGCCGGGATGCGCCCCCGAATGGAGCATCCCGGCATCGTCCACATGATCGAACCGCTCCAGTTCCATCACTGACCTGACGCAGTCCAGCGCAGGGATCGTGCGCGGGTCGAAGACGCGGTGAGCGTTGAAATGCACTTCATCCCCGCGTCCGATGGGAACCGAGAGATAGAGCCGCCCGCCGGGTGCGACCAGTTCCACGAGATTGGCAATTCCCTTGAGATGTCCCTCGACATCGACCGGATCGGTATAGCGGCCCAAACCGAAATGCTCGATTGCATGCAGGCAGGACACTGAGTCCGCCTGCCCCAGCGCTTGCGGCTGCATCAGATCGGCTTGCAGGAAGGTGATATTGGGGTGCGGCGATGGCGGCAGCGGGCGGACATCAACCACTTCCACCGGACGGAATGCGGCCAGATGCGCGACAAAGCCATCCACCCGCGAACCAATATCGAGATGACGCTTGGGTGCATCCTCATGCACCAGCCGCGCGACCAGCAGGTCCTGGTGGAAATAATGCCCGCGCGCAGAGCCTGCGCTGTCGGCATAATCTGACAGGATTCGGAACGTCCGGTCGATCCGCCCGCCCTGCCGCCGCCATTCTGCCCGTTGCTTGCGATAGAGTGGATAATGCCGCCACGCAGCCAGTTTGCGCGGATCAAAGCCGAAAGTCATCAGGCTGCGGGCGGCAAGGCGGGCAAGGTTCATGCCCGATCCCTTAGGCGCGGCCCGGCTGAGGGTTTATCCGGGAGAACGCCTACCCCCGGATCACCCGGCCCTAAAACAGTTTGACCTGCACAAGGCGTATCCCGCACGCGCCCATGGCAAGGCTGGCAGCATCAGCGCGAATAGGTAAGCCTGAAAGTCACCGGCACGGCAGTGCTGATGGCGGGCAGCTGCGCCAGATTGCGCAGCTTTTCCACGCCTTCCCCCAGACCGAATGCAGTAGCATCAAGGATGATCGGGCGAGTCGTGATGACGAGCACAGTGTCAGCACCGGTGCGCACGACGTCCAGCTGGGTTTCGATCTCACTGCTGGTACCGTGCAGGTCCAGCGTTGCCTTCACCGGCATTGTCTTGCTTTCGCCGACCGCCAGTGCAGACAGGCTCGCCGGGTCGAGCTGCGCGCTAACCTTGGCTTGCGGATGAGTGCCCACTTCAAACAGCACGTCGCGCATGCGCTCGTCCCGGATGTCGACGCCGGTGTCGACCGTCGCGAGATCGACGGCGAGCGTGGCCAGCCCTTCCGGCGTGACTGAACCGCTAAGCCCCTTGAAACCATGCGCTTCGCCGACATTGCCGGCCTTGACCGTGACAAAGGACAGATCGCTCGCGGTGCTGTCGAGCGTCCAGCTCCCTTCAACCAGAGGCGCCGGTGCGGGCTGCGAGCAGGCGCCAAGCGCCAGCAGGGAAGCAGCGGTAATAAGGCGAAGGGAGTGGTGCGACTGGTACATGGGTTCTTTCTCCTTGGCAGGCCTTGCCGTGTGTTTGGCAGGGGGGCGGAGCCTGCTCGTCTGATGCCGCGAACCTAGCCGATCCGCACCCCCGGTTCAAAGCCCGTAACGCGCGAAGAGGAAGGGGTTTCCCTTTTCCACAAAATTAGGGTAGGCACCCTAATTCTGGAATCAGATGGGAGAGCTGATCATGTCCAGTCCCGCAGTTGTGAAGGTTAAACCGCCCACTATCGATCCGATCGATGTATCGCGGAAAGAGCTCTATGCAGAGGATCGCTGGCAGGAGCCCTTCCGGCGGCTGCGAGCAGAGGCACCGATCCAGTATGTGCCCGATTCCCTTTTTGGCGCTTACTGGTCCGTCTCCACCGCCAAGCCGATCATTCATATCGAAGCGCTGCCGAAGATGTTCTCTTCCAGCTATGAATATGGTGGGATCACGATTGCGTTCGAGGCCAACAGCTTGTTGCCCGATGAAGAGCGCATGCCCATGTTCATCGCGATGGACCCGCCGCAGCATACGGCACAGCGGCGCACGGTTGCGCCGTCCTTTGGCCCGTCTGAAGTCGCCGCGATGAAGGAGGAAGTCCGCCAGCGCACCGGCGATTTGCTCGACAGTCTGCCGGTTGGCGAACCCTTTGACTGGGTTCAGAAGGTTTCCATCGAACTGACCACAGGCATGCTCGCCAAATTGTTCGACTTTCCCTGGGAAGAGCGCGCGAACCTGACCCGCTGGTCTGATGTCGGGGGAGACGTGGAACTGATCCGCGCGCCCGGTGGCATGGCGAAGCGCAATGCGGAACTGGGCGAGATGGGGCAGGCTTTTGCCCAATTGTGGCAGCAACGCATCGCCAATCCGGGCAAGGATCTTGTCTCCGTGATGGCGCATTCCGATGCGATGAACCATATGAGCCCGCAGGAATTCATCGGCAATCTGATCCTGCTGATCGTGGGCGGCA
>JAGREF010000406.1 GCA_020446665.1 Sphingomonadaceae bacterium | reverse complement strand
GCGGAGGATCGGCTGGCGGTCAGCGGAGAGTTTGCGGGCGTGCTGGATGATCCCTTCGGCAATATCGTCGCCAAGGCGCTGACCGCGCTGCCCCGCGCTGAAGGGCTGGCGGTTGAGCTGGACAAGCGCTTGCCCGTCGCAGCAGGGCTGGGGGGCGGCTCGGCAGATGCTGGCGCGGTCTTCCGGCTGGTCGAGCGCAGCCATGGCTTGCCCGATGACTGGCGCGAACGCGCGGCAAAACTGGGCGCGGACGTGCCTGCCTGTGTCGAAAGCGTGACCTGTATCGGGCGCGGAACCGGGACGGAGCTGGAACCCATCGACAATGATCTGGCGGGCATGGCCGTGCTGCTGGTCAATCCGCGCGTGCCGCTTGCCACCGGGCCGGTATTTGCTGCGTGGGATGGGCAGGATCGCGGGCCCATGCCGCAAGGGGCCGTGTCACATATCGCACAGGCGGGGCGCAATGACCTCGAAGCACCTGCGATTTCGCTGTGCCCGGTGATTGCTGAGGTGCTGGCTGCCATGCAGGCCACCCAGCCATGGCTCTCCCGCATGTCCGGCTCGGGCGCGACCTGTTTTGCGCTGTATGAGAGCAAGGACGCGCGCGATGCAGCGGCGGCGCGGATCAAGGCGGATCATCCCGATTGGTGGCAAATGGCGGGGGGCTTGCGCTGAACGCACCCAGCCTTTCCGTTCGTCTCGAGCCCTTCGGCAGGCTCAGGACAGGCTGCCGACATTCTGTCGTCAGTCGAGAGACCGTTGCCACAGGTGTCTCGACTTCGTCGACACGAACGGGGTAGGGGATTGGAGGCATGGTGTGGCTCGACACTTTGCTATCCAGACGCCATTCCCCTACCATGACTCACGAAGCCTATCGTATCGTCGGCACACCGCGCTTCGCCGGTATTCTGGTTGTCGCCGATCATGCCTCCAACCGCGTGCCGGCAGATATCGATCTCGACCTCGCGCCTGCCTTGATGCAGGAACATATTGCCGTCGATATTGGCGTTGGCCCGATTGCGGAGCTGATGGCTCAGCAGCGCGGCTTTGCGGCGTTTCTTGGCAATGTTTCGCGGCTGGTGAGTGACACCAACCGGGTCGAGAGCGATCCTGCTGCAATCCCCGAGATCAGCGATGGGCACAGCATCCCCGGCAATCTGGGGATTGACCGGGAGGCGCGGCTGGAGCGGTTCCATCGGCCCTATAATGCCGCGCTGGACGATCTGCTGGCCTCAACACCGCCCATGCTCACGCTGGTGCTGCACAGCTACACGCCGCGCCTTGCAACTGATCCGCAAGCGGCGCGGCCATGGCATTGCGGCTTGCTCTATGACGCGGATGATCGCGGCGCGCGGCTGGCGGCTCCTATGCTGGAGGCAGACGGGCTGCTGGTGGGGGACCAGATGCCCTATTCGGGCAAGGTCTATAACGCGGTGATCCGCCGCCATTTCGAGGATGAAGGGCGCCCCTATCTCTATCTGGAGGTGCGGCAGGATCTGGTCGGCGACGAAACCGGGCAGCGTGAATGGGCAGACCGGCTGGTGCGGGTTTGCAATCAAGTGGCTGTCGCGTTGAGCTGATCTGTGTTCGCGCAGAGGCGCAGAGGCGCGGAGCAGGATACGGCTTCGCCGGGTAGTTTCACACGAGGACACGAAGATGTCCTGCCCGCAGCAGCGGGCATTCTCACTAGCTGATCATTTGCTCAGCAGAGTGGTTGCAGTTTGGAAGGCCTGCTGTCGCAGGCGAAACCTCTTCGTGCCCTTTGTGTCTTCGTGTGAACCCAAACAACCGGCGCAGCCGTAAACTTCCTCCGTGCCATAGTGCCTCTGTGAGCGCCTGAAAACCGTTACCCCCGCAACCAACCCGGCAAAATGCTTGACCCGTCGGGCCATCCTCGCAAGAGCACGCGCAAGCAAGGAGTCCTCGCAATGCCAGCCTATCGTTCCCGCACC
>JAGREF010000405.1 GCA_020446665.1 Sphingomonadaceae bacterium | reverse complement strand
GAATTTTTCGGCGTGCCCGAATCGGAACTGGGTGCGAGAGAGGAAAATTCCTACGTCTCGTCGGTGCCAAAGACGAAGGGCGAGTGGGTCGATGTTCCCCGTCTGCCACTCGGGGCCTCAGCCGGGCCGGGCGCCATCGCGCAGGAAGAAGCGCCGTTTGACAGCTTCCGCTTCTCCCGCCGCTGGCTGCGAGAGCAGGGGCTGGATTCCGCCATGCTCTCTGCCATTGCGGTGGAGGGCGATTCGATGGAGCCGCTGCTGCGCCATGGCGACGAAATCCTCGTCGATCGCACCCCGCGTCCCTTGCGCGACGGCATTCATGTGCTGCGCGTGGGCGAAAGCCTGCTCGTCAAGCGCGTGGCGCAATCCGTGCCGGGCAGGGTGACGCTGCTCAGCCAGAACCTCGCCTATCCCCCGGTCGAAGTTGATCTCGACGATGTGGACGTGATTGGGCGCGTGGTTTGGAAGGGGGGGCGGTTGTAGCCGTTGCAATTGCCGCGATACCGCGCCACATCCCGCACATGACTGACAAACCCATGCCGCCGATGAAGGCCGCCATCATTCCCGTTACCCCGCTTGAGCAGAATTGCTCGCTGATCTGGTGCACCAGGACCATGAAGGGCGCGCTGGTTGATCCAGGCGGAGATCTCGACAAGCTCAAGGCGGCGGTGACGCAGGCAGGCGTGACGCTGGAAAAGCTGCTCGTTACGCATGGCCATCTCGACCATTGCGGCCAGACCGGCATGCTGGCCGATGAACTTGGCCTGCCCATCGAGGGGCCGGAAGAGGAAGACCGTTTCTGGATTGCGCAGCTCGACGACGACGGCGCGCGCTGGGGCATGACGGCAAAGACTTTTGAGCCGACCCGCTGGCTCAAACATGGGGACAAGGTGACGGTCGGCGAGCTGGAGCTGGATGTCATCCATTGCCCGGGCCACACGCCCGGCCATGTGGTGTTCTATCACCAGCCCAGCCGCTTCGCGATTGTCGGCGACGTGTTGTTTAAGGGCAGCATCGGCCGCACGGACTTTCCGCGCGGCAATCATCAGCAATTGATCGATTCGATCACGCAGAGATTGTGGCCGCTGGGCGAGGACGTAACCTTTATCCCCGGCCATGGCCCGGTCAGCACCTTCGGGCAGGAGCGCCGCACCAATCTCTATGTGGGTGATGCGGCGCTGTCCTGAGGCGCGTTACATCACTCCGGCTGCGACCAGAGCGGAATAGATTGCCAGGCCCAGCAGGGTCAGCATGGTGATCCCCACGCCAGCGCCGCGCATCCAGTTGGTCTGATCGCTTTCCATGCCGAAGGCGTGCAAGATGCGGGCAATAACGAAGGCAGCCGCGACCCAGGCGAGCCACATGCCGCCCTTTCCTGCCGCTTCCAGCAAGCCAACCATTGCGAGGATAAAGGGCGCGCTTTCCACGAAATTGAGCTGAGCACGCATGCGGCGGCCCATCTGTGCATCACCGCCATCGCCATGGAGGATTTCTTTCTTCACGCGGGTCTGTCCGCAGCGGAGCATCAGCCACAGGGTCAGGACGGCACAGGCCGCAGCAAGGCTCATGGTAACAGGCAGCAACATGGGGATTTTTCCTCTCTCAATGGTCTGCGTTAGCTAGGGGGCGAGTGGATTGGGCGCAAGCCGCTTGCAACCCCTGCGAATTTCGCTATAGGCCGCGCCTTCCCCGCAATGGCAGGGCTTTTCCGTGCAGGCACGCACTTGTGCCGACCGGAGGCTTCGCCTAGAGCGGCCAGCAATTGATCAGATTCAAGGAACAGGTGCCGACATGGCTGTCCCTAAAAGAAAAGTTTCGCCGCATCGTCGTGGCATTCGTCGTTCGCATGATGCGCTCAAGCCGGAAGCATTCCATGAATGCTCCAATTGTGGCGAGCTGAAGCGTCCGCATAATCTGTGCACGCATTGTGGCCATTATAACGGTCGCGAAGTCATCTCTGTCGGGCTCTAAGCCCACCATTGATCGGAGAGTGCAATGAGCCTGCCGCGTATCGCCGTTGATGCGATGGGCGGTGATGAAGGCGTGCGCGTAATGGTCGAAGGGGCGGCGCTTGCACGGCGTCGCCACGACCAGTTCCAGTTCCTGCTGGTAGGCGATGAAACCCGCATCAAGGCCGCTCTCGACAAGCACCCCAATATGCGGGGGGCCTCCGAAATCCTGCATTGTGAAGATGTGGTGGGCGGCGATGAAAAGCCGACTCAGGCGCTTCGCCGCGCCAAGACGACCTCGATGGGCCTTGCCATTAACGCGGTGAAGACCGGCGATTGTGGCGCCGCTGTCAGCGCCGGGAATACCGGCGCTTTGATGGCGATGAGCAAGCTTGCCCTGCGCACCATGCCCGGCATCGATCGGCCTGCGCTGGCGGCGCTGATGCCCACGCTGGGCGAGAATGACGTGATCATGCTCGACCTCGGTGCCAATACCGAGGCGGATGCACGCAACCTTGTGCAATTTGCGATTATGGGCGCAGCCTATTCGCGCATCGTCACCGGGTTGCAGGAACCGCGCGTGCGCATTCTCAATATCGGCACGGAAGACATCAAGGGTACCGATTCCCTGCGCGATGCAGCGGCCCAGCTGCAGGCAGCAACCGGCCTGGCGCTGTCTTTTGACGGCTTCGTCGAATCGGACAAGATCAACCGCGGCGAAGTTGACGTGGTGGTGACAGATGGATTTTCGGGCAATATCGCGCTCAAGGCGATTGAAGGTGCGGCGCGCTTTGTGACCGACCTGCTCAAGGATGCCTTCCGCAGCTCGCTGCGATCCAAATTCGGTTTCCTCGTCTCGCGCCCGGCTACCGAGCTGCTGCGCCACCACCTTGATCCGAATAACCATAATGGTGCGGTTTTTCTTGGTTTGAATGGCGTTGTGGTTAAGAGCCACGGCAGCGCCAATGCCAATGGCGTGGCCAATGCCGTGGCTGTGGCCGCGCGCCTGCTGGAAGATGATCTGACACAAAGAATTGCCGCCGATCTTGCCGCCATGGCTGAAGCACGTTTGCGCGATGGCAATGGCGAAAGGAGCAAGTAAGTGATCCGTTCCGTTATCCGGGGAAGCGGGTCTGCCCTTCCAAAGCGCCGCGTCACCAATGCTGAACTGGCGGATCAGGTCGATACCAGCGATGAATGGATTGTAGAGCGCACGGGTATTCGTGCCAGGCATATAGCCGGTGATGATGAAACGACTTCCACCCTTGCGATCGCCGCTGCCCGTAACGCGCTGGACGCTGCCGGGATTGAGCCTGAAAGCATTGGCCTGATCGTTCTGGCCACAGCTACCCCGGACCAGACTTTCCCCGCCACCGCGACCAGGGTTCAGGCTGCACTGGGCTGCACTGGCGGGGTCGCATTCGATGTTGCGGCGGTCTGCACCGGCTTCCTTTACGCACTGGCAACCGCCGATTCGCTGCTCCGGACGGGCATGGCGAAGCGCGCGCTGGTGATCGGCGCAGAGACATTCAGCCGCATCCTCGACTGGG
>JAGREF010000404.1 GCA_020446665.1 Sphingomonadaceae bacterium | reverse complement strand
CCGCCCAGACGGGCGAAGATCGAAATCAGCGAAGCACCGAAAGCGAGAGCGACAAGGCCATCCACCACGGTGCGATCATCGCCGCCGATCGAATAGCCACCCGGGCCGGTCAGATACCAGTAGAACACCGAAATCGCGAGCAGAGCGAGGCCCGCCACGAGCATACCAGTGATGGCGCCCGCGCGGAAAGCCAGCGTCAGGCCTTCCTGCAGGCCCTTTTCAGCGGCAGCTGCGGTGCGGACATTGGCGCGGACCGAGATATTCATCCCGATAAAGCCCGCCACGCCCGACAGGATTGCGCCAATTACGAAGCCGACTGCTGAAACCGGGCCAAGGAAAATGGCGACGATCACAGCCACGACAACGCCGACAATGGCAATGGTGGTGTATTGACGCTTGAGATAGGCCTGCGCACCTTCCTGGATAGCGCCTGCAATCTCCTGCATCTTTGCGTTCCCGGCTGGAGCGCCGAGCACCTGGCGGCTGGTGATGAAACCGTACAAAACGGCCAACAGCCCCAGGACAATTGAAATTTCAACTAGTCCCACGAGTATCCCCTCTTATCACAATGGGTGTCCCCCCTGTCGAATGCAGGGGTTGCGGAGCGATTGGCTATAGTCGCAGGCAGGCCAAGGCAAGCGTTAAGCTGCGTTTACCGCATAAATTGCACAGCTAATCGGGCTGGTGATGGATGTAGCCCAGTGAATCCGATGGCGTGAGTATCTCTTCGCCCAGCCAGAGCGGGGCAAAATTCTCCGCTTCGACGCGCCCGATGCGGATTGCAGGGCAAGGCGGCTTTGCGCCTGCGGGCAGAGTAAAGAGCAGCTGGTAATCATCCCCCCAGCGGATGCATTCGCCAAAGCGTACCGGGTCAGCGACCGGGATCAGTGCGGGGTCGAGCATCAGCGAGACATCGCTGGCCGTTGCCAGGCGCCAGCTATCCAGCAGCAGACCGTCCGAAATATCCATCATCGCACTGACCAAGGGGGCGAGAGCGCGCCCTTCTGCCAAGAGCGGGGCGGGGCGGCGAAAGGCGGTGCTGTCGGCCCCGGTGCCATCGCGCAGAGCCTCAAAGCCGAGCATGGCGGCGCCAAGCGGCCCGGTTACCCACAGCGTATCGCCTGCCTGCGCGCCATAGCGTGCGGGGACGGGGCAATGCGTGGCGCGGCCAAGCGCGGTCAGGCCGAAACTGCGCGCTGGGCCGCCCGAAACCGTATCACCGCCGAGCAAGGGTACGGCAAAGCTCTCAAGTGCTTCCTGCAACCCCTTGAGAAACCGCTCATTATCGTCCCCGAGCATATAGCCGAGCAACACGCCCAGCGGCTCAGCGCCCTTGGCGGCAAGGTCAGACAAATTCACCGCGACCAGTTTCCACGCGACATCTGCCATGTCCTGATCGGGCAGATAGTGCATCCCCTCCACCATCATATCGTGGGTGAGGATCAGTGTCTCGCTGCCCAGTTCCAGCACCGCCGCATCATCCTGCAACCCGCGCGCAGCGGGTGACGTGGCGAGGGCGCGCAGGGCGGCGATGAAGTCGGGTTCGTCTTTCACGCCCTACTTATTGCCGTTCGTGCCGAGCGAAGTCGAGACATCACTTGGCGCAATACGGACGAAAACATCAGCGACCTATCCATGTTCGTCACCCCGGCCTCCGAGCCGGGGTCCCGCTTGTCTGGCGGCACATTCCACCTAAAAAGCGGGACCCCGGATCAAGTCCGGGGTGACGGTGGAAGGTGCAATTATTTCAAGCTCTACCGAACCTCTTTCGCCACCGCGTCCAGCACGCCGTTGACGAATTTTGCCTCGCGGTCGTCAAAAAAGGCCTTGGCCACATCGACATATTCGCTGATAGCGGAGGCAATCGGTACATCGGGGCGGGCCATCAATTCATAGGCGCCTGCGCGCAGAACCTGCAGCATGGTCTTGTCCAGCCGCTTCAGCGTCCAGCCTTCGGTCAATCGGGCCTGCAAAAGCTCGTCAATCTCGTCCGTGCGCGCCAGCACGCCTTTCACCACATCGTCAAAGAATTCGACTTCGGCATCGGCATAGAGCTCGTCCTCGATCTCTGCGCCCAGCCGGTGCTGGTGGAATTCGTCGAGCAATTTGGCCTGCGCGGTGCCTTCCATCTCGTGCTGATAGAGTGCCTGCACAGCGGCGAGGCGGGCAGCAGAGCGGGCCTGCGAACGGGGAGCGGTCATTTCAGCCTCACTTCGATGGATTTGGCATGGGCGGGCAGCCCCTCTGCATGGGCCAGCGCCACGGCAGATGGACCAACTTTGGCCAGCGCCGCTTCGTCCAGCCCCAGAAAGCTGGTGCGTTTCATGAAATCGAGCACGGACAGGCCGCTGGCAAAGCGCGCGCGCCGCCCGGTGGGCAGCACATGGTTCGGCCCGGCGACATAATCGCCCACGGCTTCAGGGGTCATGCGCCCGATAAAGATGCTGCCCGCAT
>JAGREF010000403.1 GCA_020446665.1 Sphingomonadaceae bacterium | reverse complement strand
CATGACCTTCGCCTGGTACGGGCATCTCAAGTTCCGAACCGCCCCGCTGCTGATCGTCATCCTGATCTCGTGGGGCATCGCCTTCTTCGAATATCTGCTGCAGGTCCCGGCGAACCGGATCGGCTACGGCGTGATGTCGGCGGCGCAGCTCAAGACCATCCAGGAAGTCATCACCCTGTCGGTCTTCGCGCTGTTCTCGCTGTTCTGGCTCGGCGAGCCGCTGCGCTGGTCGACGCTTGGCGGCTTCGTCCTGATCGCGGCTGGCGCGGCGCTGATTGGCTGGAGCGTATGGCGCGGCTCTGCCGTTGCCGACGACAAGTCCAAAAAGACTTTCGAAGTCACCAAAACCGACGGCGAATGGCAGAAGATTCTCACCAAGGAGCAGTTCTACGTGCTCCGCCAGCACGGCACCGAACGACCGTTCACCAGCCCGCTGAATAAGATTTACGCCAACGGCACCTACCATTGTGCCGGCTGCGACCTGCCATTGTTCTCGTCCAAAACGAAGTACGACAGCGGCACGGGCTGGCCGAGCTTCTGGCAAGCGGTCGACAAGGGCGCGGTCGGCACCTCGACCGACTACAAGATCGGCTATCCCCGCACTGAAGTGCACTGCGCCGATTGCGGCGGGCATCTGGGGCATATCTTCAATGACGGGCCCAAGCCAACCGGCAAGCGGCATTGCATCAATGGCGTGGCGATGGATTTCAAACCGGCTTAGCGGATCTTCCAGATGCGGAAGTTGCTGTCTCCGGCCACCGGAATCGGCTCCAGCCAGTCTGGCTCCTCGCCATCAAGCAGGGCGGCCATGAACCCGTCAGGCGCAGCCTGCGCGTAGCGGGCGGGCTCCACGAGGTCAGGGCAAAGTGCGAGATAAGACGTCTTGCGTTCGACAAGCCGCTGGTGCGCTGCCTCTGCCGGGCCAGTGAACGTCTCGATCACCCATTTCATCCCGCGATTGCCGCGGTGATGGCCGGTAGCGATCACACTGTGTTCAGTCTCGTAGAGGAGCCGCGGGCCGATATCGAGCGGAGCGAGGATTTCCCCACGCGGCAGTTTGCGCAGCGTCGCAGCCGTTTGCGGGATATCGCAGCTTGATGCGCGAAGCATGGGCGAGCGTCCGGATGCCTCGGCAGGCATGGCCATGGTGAAGAGCGTCAGGGGCAGTGCCGGGAGCAAGGCCAGCGAAATCCCCGCCATGGCGGCAAAGCGCTTCGCCGGGGCCTGCAAATGGCGCGCCGCGCGGAACCATTCGGCTAGCTGCCAGCCCAGCGGCACCGCCGCCAGTGCCCCGGCAACCGCGCCAGCGCGGGCAACCAACAGCGCCACGAACAACGAGGCGCCGAGCAGCAGCGCGTACTCAGTCCACCATATAAGCAGCCAGCCCGTCGCATTGGCTGCGAGGCGGGCTGCCGCCCAGATCGCAATCAGCGGCGGGATGACTATCTGCAACGCCAGCCCGGCATCCTGCTTCCACACGGGCAGGCCTTCACCCACCCCGTCATACCAGAAATAGCCGACCAACGGGTCCAGCTCGGCAAAACCGCCGCCGAGGCATTGCGGCGCAGCCCCATGCAGCAACACCAGCGCCCCGGCCCCGATCAGCCCCATCCCGGCAATGACCCCGGCCAAGGGCAGACCTTCAAACCGGGCGAGGATCGTGGCGGAAATGGCCCCGGCGACGAAAATCGTGAGGTGCACCGGCGAGATGGCATCGCAATGCTGGGCAAGGTCACCAAAGCCGCGCGTTGCGGCAAAGAGCAGGCCGGAGGTAATTGCCAGCGCCTGCATTGTCTCGACAAACCACTGCTTCTGGCGCGGATCGCGCAGCCAGCGCAGCGCGGTGAGGCCGACAATCGCTGCGGCCAGCGGCAGCCCTTCGATCGAGATGGAAAGCCAGGCGGCCAGCGACGCACCGGTAATCCAGCTGCCCACACGGGGAGTGCGGACCATCAGCCCGTTTACAGCAGCCAGCGCCAGCACGATTTGCCAGCCATGATGGTCAATCCTGAGCGGGCGCATCTGCGAGACCAGCGGCACGGAGAGCGCCATAGCTAGGCAGGCAAACATGGTTGCCTCTGCGCTGAGCAATCGCCAGGCAATCCGCCCTGCCAGCAGCAAGGCGATGCCCAGCGTCAGCAGGGGGATGATGATGGCGGTGGTAATCTCTGCCGCATCACTGCCCAGCAAAGGGGTCAGCAAGGCAATCAGCCCCATCAGCGGCAGATCGACCAACCGCGACCAGTGCATCGGCACCCCGCCATGCGGCGCATCGACACGGTGTTGGGTGATATCGAACCAGCTTTGGCCCGACAGCACGTCACGCACCTGCAGCAGGCGCATCATGTCGTCCGGATCGGGGAATTGCAGCGCGCGCATGGCGCTCAGATTGGTGACAAGCAGCAAGCCGACAATCATCGCCCATGCCAGCCCGACACGGGACAGCAATTCGCGCGTGAAGGCCGGTTTTCGCCGCTCGACAAAGAGCATGTCAGGCAGCTTTCGCGCGGAACACTATCTTGTTGCGCAGTATCCAGGTGGCAGTGAAACTGACCGCTATCGCCAGCAGCTTCGCCAGCCGCGGATCCACACCCATGAAATCACCCGTCCCGACAATGGCTGTTGTCAGCGCAAGGCCGACCAGTGCGGAGACGACGAACAGCGCCTTTTGTTTGGTCCGCTCATGGCCGCGCTCTGCCACGCTGTCAGTAAAGACTGTGCGGCTGGACAGCAGCCAATGGGCGATAATCCCGGCGGCATAGGCAAGTGCAGAAGCAGGTGCCGCGAGCATTCCCAACGACAGCAGCGCGAGGAAACTGCCCATATCGACCGCCAGAGCGCCAATGCTGGCTAGCAGGTAGCGCAGCAGGCGAATATCGCGCAGTTTGATCAGCAAATCATGCACTGTCGGCCCCCTGTCTGGTCCAGTCGGGTAGAGGGGCACCATTGTCCGCCGATCCGGTTAAGGATTGACGAATTGTGGTGCCCCTTCCCCCCATTCCTGCGGTCAGGCCGCGTCGCGGTCTTCGCGCTTGATCCGTTCGGGCACGTCGCGCAGCGAATTGAGCGCAGCGGCCTGGTCTTCGGTTACGGTCTCGCGTTGCGGCAGGGCCTTTTCAGCGCCCTCGTCACCCGCTTCGTGATATTCCGCGTCTTCATTGACGCACCAGGTGTCATAGATGCGTGTCCCGGCGATGATATTTTCCACCGTCAGCATCGCGGTCATCATCGCGTGATCCTGATTGTTGTAGCGGTGCATGCCATTGCGTCCGACAAGGTGCAGCGTCGGGCATTTCTCTTCCAGCTCGCAGCGCATGGCTTCGACATTGGCAGCATAGGTTTCGTCATAGACCGGATAGGCCTTTTCCTGGCGGACGACAGCGCCGCCCTTCACCTTCTTCGGATCGACAAGGCCGAGAATTTCCATCTCGCTGGTGGCCAGCTTGACGAGGTCTTCGTCAACCATCGACCACAGCCCGTCGCCTTCGAAGCAGAAATATTCCAGGCCAACACAGGCCATGTCCGGATCGGGGATCATTTCCGGCGACCAGCTGCGGAAGTTCTGCACGCGGCCGACCTTCACCTTGCTGTCATGGATGTAGATCCAGTTGTCGGGGAACAGGTCCTCGCCTTCCACCATCAGCGCAACCGTCAGGAAGTCGCGATATTTGAGGTTGGAGGCGTTGAGTGTCGTATCGGGCAGCGGGTGCAAGCGGGCAGCCAGTTCGCGCATCGGCGCGGAGCTGATGGCGTTCTTGGCTTTCACTACGACCTTGCTGCCATCCTTGCTGACCGAGCTCATCCGCCAGCCACCATTGCCATCACTGGCAAGCTGTTCCAGCGCCTGCCCCATCAGGACCTGACCCTTGCCCGTGGCGATGATCTTGTCGCGTGCGGCGTCCCACATCATGCCCGGGCCCTGGCGCGGATAGCGGAAGGTTTCCAGCAGTGTCTTCACGGCCTGCCCGTCATTGGGCCGCTTGTTGAGGCCGAGCGAACGCTTGAGTCCGTCCACCACTGCGCCCCATAGCGAAAGCCCCTTGATCCGCTGAGCGGCCCAGTCGGCGCTCATTTCATCGCAGGGCATGCCCCAGACCTTCTCGGTATAGGTCTTGAAGAAGATCGAATAGAGTTTCTGGCCGAACTGGTTGGTGGTCCAGTCTTCGAAGCTTTTCACCTTCTTGATGGGGAAAGCCTTGTACCAGAGATAGCTCGCCATGCAGAGCGTGGAGCGGAAAATGCCGAGATTCCACAGCGCTTCGAAGGCGCGCAGCGGGTAGGAGTAGAACTTGCCTTCGTAATAGATGCGGCTCATTCGCGGACGCTGGATAAAATCGTCCGGCAATATCTCGTTCCACAGATCGACGACCTGCTGACTCTTCGAGAAAAAGCGATGCCCGCCAATGTCGAAGCGGTAGCCTTCATGCTCCACCGTGCGACTAATGCCGCCAACATAGGTTTCATCCTTCTCGATGATGGCCACACTCTTGCCCTGCTTGGTCAGCAGGTAACCGGCGGTGAGGCCCGCAGGCCCTGCCCCGATAATAGCAACATCGACACTGATTTCCCTGGCATTCGTATCAGACATGAAAAGCCCCGTTTCGTGGTCTGACCGGGGAGTGAAGGAAATTGGTTAGGGAGCTGTTAACGCGCGGGTTAATTTTTGTTTGACGCGGGGGTTAGTGGCGAAGTTCTGGTGCGGGTGGTGGGACTCGAACCCACACGATCACAGGATCAGGGGATTTTAAGTCCCCGGCGT
>JAGREF010000402.1 GCA_020446665.1 Sphingomonadaceae bacterium | reverse complement strand
CAGCTTTCCACCGGCGACATGCTGCGCGAAACGCGCAAGGCCGATACGGAGCTGGGCCGTCAGGTGGCCGAAGTGATGGATAGTGGCGGGCTGGTTTCGGACGAGATCGTCTCTGCCATGATCGACGCCAAGCTGGCTGATCTGCCCGCAGCAACCGGCGTGATTTTCGATGGCTATCCCCGTACAGAGGCGCAGGCCCATTCGATGGATGATCTGCTCGCCAAGAATGACCGCGCGCTGGATCATGTGATCGAGCTGGATGTGGACGAGGATGCGCTGGTCGAGCGCATCACCGGGCGTTTCACCTGCGCCAATTGTGGCAAGGGCTATCATGACCAGTTCGAACAGCCTGCTGTCGAAGGCACTTGCGACAAGTGCGGCAGCACTGAATTCAAGCGGCGGCCCGATGATAATGAGGAAACCGTGCGGAATCGCATGGCCGAATATCGCGCCAAGACCGCGCCGATTCTGCCCGTCTATGAAGCGCGCGACCTTGTGACCCGCGTGGATGGCATGGCCGATATGGACGCGGTGACCGCTTCGATCGAAGCTATCATCGGCTGATATCCGGGCAATCCGCGCTCCCTCTTCCCATGGGCTGCAAGCCATGGGATAGGGGTGGCGAAAGGATTACCATGACCATCACATTGCGTTCACTTGCTGTCGCTGCTGCGACAATGTGCCTGTTACCGCTGGCCACCCCTGCGCAGGCGGAAGTCGTGAAGCAGGATGAGAATGGCTTTGTCGTGCGTGATTCCGTCACGGTCGCGGTCGAACCTGACGAAGCCTGGCAGGCCCTGATCGCACCAAACAAGTGGTGGAACAGCGATCATACCTGGTCCGGCTCTGCCGAGAGCATGTATATCAGCGCACAGGGTGGCGGCTGCTTTTGCGAGCTCTATCCCGAAGACAAGGATGCACCGGAAGGGACCCGGCGCGGCAGTGTGCAGCATATGGTCGTGCTGATGGCCAATCCGGGCAAGGTTCTGCGCATGCGCGGCGGGCTGGGGCCCTTGCAGAGCGAAGCGGCGGATGGCGTGCTGACCATCACGCTCAAGCCGGTTGATGGCGGCACGCGGATTCTGTGGGAATATGTCGTGGGCGGCTATATGCGCTTCGAGATCACGGAAATTGCGCCTGCGGTGGACGGTGTGTTGCAGCTGCAATTTGGCGGGCTTGCCAAGCAGCTTGGCCCGCTGGCCATGGCGGATGAGGCAGAGCCTGATGCCAGGGAAGCGCAGGAGCCTGCCAAAGCTGCGGAAAGTGACGCTGAAGAAGAAGCGAAGACTGAAGAGGAAGAACCGGCTTCCGATGCGGAAGAGGCTGAACCCAAGATCGAGATCGAGGATGTTGATGACGTCATGAGCGCACTCGACAAGCTCGGTGCCAGCAAGCAGGACGAACCGCCGGTCCCGCGCTGAATTTGAGAATTATCCGCAACATCTTGGCCTTGCGCAAATCCCCGTTAGGATGCGCTGGTCAAGACAAGGTGCGAGTCGCAGCCACAGGCTGCTCTACGCGCCAGCAAACAGGGTCGTGAACTTCAACAATCGCCAGCGCTGCCGGTGGGGCAGGGCCGCGAAACGAGAGGGGGCGACCAATGGCTTCTGTATATGAGCGTCACGTAGATCTTCCGGGCTTCATGGAAGGGGTGAAACGCCGCAATCCGCATCAGCCTGAATTTGTGCAGGCGGTGCAGGAAGTTGCGGAGGACATCTTCGAATTCATCGAGGACAAGGAAGAATATCACCAGGAACAGATCCTGCGCCGCATTGCAGAGCCGGACCGGGTGGTTTCCTTCCGCGTCTGCTGGGAAGATGACGAGGGCAATATCCGCGTGCAGCGCGGGTGGCGTGTGCAGAACAACAATGCCATCGGCCCCTATAAGGGCGGCATCCGCTT
>JAGREF010000401.1 GCA_020446665.1 Sphingomonadaceae bacterium | reverse complement strand
CCCCGATGCAGCTCTGGCCCGACTGATAGAAGGCCCCGAAAATGATCCGTTCCAGCGCGTGGTCGAGATCGGCATCCTTGTCCACGATCACGGCTGCATTGCCGCCCAGTTCGAGGATCACCTTCTTCTTGCCAGCTCGTGCCTTGAGGTCCCAGCCCACGCCCGGTGAGCCAGTGAAACTCAGCAGCTTGAGCCGCTCATCGGTGGTGAACAGATCGGCCCCGTCGCGGCTGGCGGGCAAGATGGAGAAAGCCCCTTCGGGCAGCACATCGCATTCGGCCAGCACCTCGCCCATGATGATCGCACCCAGCGGGGTCATGCTGGCGGGCTTCATCACGAAGGGGCAGCCCATGGCGATGGCGGGCGCAATCTTGTGCGCGGCCAGATTGAGCGGGAAATTGAACGGAGAGATGAAGCTGCACGGACCGATCGGCACACGCTTCCACATGCCCATATAACCGCGCGCCCGCGCCGAAATATCGAGCGGCTGGACTTCGCCATAATTGCGTACCGCCTCTTCTGCGCCGATGCGGAAGGTGTCGATCAGGCGCGAAACCTCTCCTTCCGCATCCTTGATCGGCTTGCCCGCTTCTATGCACAGCGCATAGGCGAGTTCGTCAAACCGTTCGCGGAAGCGGGTGACGCAGTGGTTGAGCACGTCCTGCTTTTCATAGCTCGCCATGCGCGCCATCGGCTCCGCCGCGCGCACTGCCCCGGCAATGGCTTCATCGATAATATCGGGTGTGGCCAGCGCGGTGCGGAAGGCGACTTCTCCCGTGAACTTGTCCGTCACCGCGAGATCAGTGTTGGGCTGAACCGCCTTGTTATTGAGGTAAAGCGGATAGGTATCTTTGAGCTGGACCAATTCAAACCTCCACGTCATCCCGGACTTGATCCGGGATCCCGCTAACTTCTTACCCGCCGCGAGAAACCAAGCGGGACCCCGGCTCAGGGCCGGGGTGACGGAGCAAATTTAGAGCTTCTTCGACAATTCCTTGATATCGATATTCAGGATCTGGTCGTTCTCCGAATAATCAACCGGGCAATCGATCAGATGGACGCCCGGCGTGTCGCGACATTCGGCCAGCACCTTGGTCAGATGCTCGCTGCTTTCGATCCGGTGCCCCTTCGCACCGAAGCTTTCCGCGAATTTCACAAAGTCCGGATTGCCATAGGTCAGGCCCCAGTCTTCAAAGCCCATATTGGCCTGTTTCCAGCGGATCATGCCATAGGAATCATCGCGCAGGATCAGCACAGTCAGGTTCAGGCCAAGGCGCACAGCCGTTTCCATCTCCTGATCGTTCATCATGAAGCCGCCATCGCCGCAGATCGCCATCACCTTGCGATCGGGATAGAGCATCGCGCTCATCATCGCGCTGGGCAAACCTGCGCCCATGGTGGCGAGCGCATTGTCGAGCAGAACGGTATTGGGCAGATAGGCGGTATAGCCGCGCGCAAACCAGATCTTGTAGACGCCATTGTCCAGGCAGATGATCCCGTCATGCGGCAGGCAATCGCGCACTTGCTGGACCAGATGCGGCGGGAAGATCGGGAAGCGATCATCCTTGGCCAACCCGTCCGTATGCTCGACCTCCGCCTTGCGATAGGCCAGCATGTGGTCGAAATTCCAGCTGCGGTTGGTGGTGATGTCTTCTTTCATCTGCCAGATGGCATTGGCGATATCGCCGATCACTTCGATTTGCGGGAAATAGACCGGATCAACTTCCGCCGTCTTGGTGCTGACATGGATCACGCAGGGCCCGCCTTGCTGCATGAAGAAGGGCGGTTTCTCGATCACGTCATGGCCGACATTGATGATGCAATCCGAATCCTCCACCGCGCGATGGACGAAATCGCCCGCTGACAGGGCCGCACAGCCGAGGAACAGCGGATGCCGTTCGTCGATCACGCCCTTGCCCATTTGCGTGGTGAGGAAGGGGATGCCGGTCTTCTCGACAAATTGCAGCAGCATCCGCCCGGTCATCTTGCGGTTGGCCCCGGCCCCGATCACGAGGACAGGCGCCTTGGCCTTCTCGATCGCTTCCACAGCCTGCCGCACAGCCTTGGATTCGGCAGAGGGGCGCCGCGCGGTCGAGCGCAGGATCGGTTTCGAATCGGTGTGCTCGTCAGCAATATCTTCCGGCAGTTCGAGATGCACAGCCCCCGGCTTTTCCTCTTCCGCCAGTCGATAGGCTTCGCGGATGCGGCTGGGGATATTGTCGGAAGAGGCAAGCTGGTGCGTATATTTGGTAATCGGCCCCATCATCCCGACAACGTCGAGTATCTGGAACCGGCCCTGTTTTGATT
>JAGREF010000400.1 GCA_020446665.1 Sphingomonadaceae bacterium | reverse complement strand
CAGCCGCACCCGCATGACGCAGATGGCTGGCAGTCCAGCCAGTCGGACAAGGGCTGCAATGCGATGGAAGACCCGGAAGCGAAGCGACGGGTTGCGGATGGCCGGACCGTGCCTAGACGGGAGCGCCGCCCACCCCGCCACTTCCGCGGGCCAAGCCAACAACGCCGGCGCGCAGTGAGTTGTGCGTGATTTCCAAGCCGTGGAATGTTCCATTCCACTCGAAATCACGTCAGCGCGCCGTCCGCAGCAACCTGCTCATGCCATCGATGGTGCCGAGCGACCAGCGTGGTGCCTCAGCCCAACAATGCGCACCCTGAACGGAGGCGTGTGCTACAGGTGTCAGGATCGTGTGCTACAGGTGTCAGGATCGGCCGCCCCGGCGGGGCCTGTCGCCCGGCAGGCCGATCCTCTTGCTCCAGCAAGCCGCAATCAGAGTGCGCGCGGGGCCCGGAACAAAAATGCCGTGCCCTCAGGAGCAGGCCGCAAGGCCTGCGGGACAGAGCGCGTCATCAGCCCCGCTCCGCTTCACGGGGCGTTGCGGGGTGTCCCCGCAGAAGGGGTAGCCGGAGACAGCACAGCGGCTCCGGCTCAGGGGAAGGCTTTCCCCATCCCTCAACAATCATGCATCTCCGATTGACATCTTCGTTAAATCATTTAGCCAATTGGCTATGAATTCACTTTCCTCCCTCGATCATGCCTTCCACGCACTGGGTGATGGCACACGTCGTGCGATCATCCGGTTCCTCGAAAGCGAAGGCGAGCTGCCCGCAGGCGAGATTGCCGGACGCTTTGCCAGTGCGATGCCGACCATTTCAAAACATCTGAAGGTGCTGGAGACAGCCGGGCTGGTCGCCGCACGCAGGGAAGGGCGCAACCGCTATTACGCGCTGGTCCCTGGCGGGCTGGCCCCGGCGCGCAGCTGGATGGAGCGCCACAGCAAGCTCTGGAATCACAGTCTCGACCAGCTTGGCGACTATCTCGACGAGCAGGGCTCATGACCGCGATCGGCGAAGACAGCCTGACGATCACTCGTCATTTTGCCCATCCGCCGGAGAAGGTCTTCGCCGCCTTTGCCAGTGCGGAGGCGATTGCGCAGTGGCTCGCGCCGCACAACAGCATTAGCCTGACAGTCGAAGCATTCCATTTCGCAAGCGAGGGGGCCTATCGCTTTTGCTACGCCAAGCCCGATGAAGGCGACCTCCACCTCGAAGGGCGCTTTCTCACTATCGACCGACCGCGGCGATTGAGCTTTTCGTGGTGCTGGCTGCCACCTGACATCCACGCCGGGATAAAATCGCTGGTCGAGATAGACTTTGCGCCGGTGCCGCAAGGCACCAAACTCACCTTGCATCACAGCCGTCTCGCCGAATTGAACATGCCCCAACGACACGCCGAGGGCTGGCTGGGTGCGCTCGGGCGGCTGGAACAATTGCTCGCAACCAAATCATAGGGGAACACCGCATGACCGCATTGCCCATTACTGCCACTATCGCCGGACTGCTCGCCCTGATCATGTTGCCGCTGACCCTGCAAGTCTCCATGCGCCGCGCCATGATCGGGATGAAAGCCGGAGTTATCCATGCCGCCGTATTTGGCGATGCGGGCAATGAAGGGCTACGCAATGCCGACAGGGCCTTTGGCAACTTCATCGAATATGTCCCCATGGCGCTGATACTACTCGCTCTGAGTGAGTGGCGCGGCGCGCCTGAAAACGGACTATGGATCGTCGGCGGGGCCTTTGTAGCCGGGCGTATCCTGCACGCCATTTCCATGACATTCATCCCGCTTAAGCCCGCCCCGCGCGGCATCGCCATGATGACGACCTATGCTGCTCTGCTGGTGCCCGCGTGGTGGCTGCTCAGCGCCTGAGTTCCAAATGACAGCTGCCCAAAAAGCGGGGCGCGCCGGTCCCCCACACCAACGCGCCCCGGGTCGCCCTCATCCCCAAACATGCCGCAAGCGGCATGCAGCCAGTCCTATGACGACTGGCCTGGCGGGCTTCCTGCGGGGTCGCCGCCCTTCCCGCCGCCGCCCTTGATCCGCCCCACACGGCGGCTTCTCCGACGGTCCCGGC
>JAGREF010000399.1 GCA_020446665.1 Sphingomonadaceae bacterium | reverse complement strand
TCCAGGCCGATGGCGGCACCCGGACGGCCTCCATCTCCGGCGCATGGGTCGCCTTGCGGCTGGCGGTGAACAAGCTGATGGCCGAAGGCGCAATCAGCGAAGATCCGATCGAAGCCAAGATCGCGGCGATCAGCTGCGGCATTTGCGACGGCACCCCGGTGCTTGATCTCGATTACATCGAAGATTCCTCTGCCGATGCCGACGCCAATTTCGTGCTGATCGAAGGCGGTCGTATCGCGGAAGTGCAAGCCACGGCCGAAGGCGCAACCTATGACGAGGAAGGCCTGCTGCGCCTGCTCCGCCTTGCCCAGATTGGCTGCGCGCAAGTCTACAAGGCGCAGGATGCGGCGGTAAACTGAGTGATGCCTGCCCCAGTTACCTATAAGGTCTCAGTCGAAAGCTTCTACGCGCTTTGGAGGATCATGTTCCGTGCAAGCTACCGTCGGGTTTTGCGCTGGGCGTTGGCTTTATTGGCAATAGTGGCGGCCATATCCGTCTTTTCAGATAACCTCTGGAAAGACCTCCTGATGCCAATCATCGTTGGCATGGCGGCTGGCTTCATCGTTTTTGGAATACAACGTCTGACGCTGTTTGGGCGCGCCAAAAAGCTATATCGCGAAAGCGTGCCTTTGCACGAAGTGCTGACTTTTTCAGTGACCGAAGATGGGTTTTCCTTCGAGCAGGCATCAGGTAATTTTCGTGGTAAATGGGAAAATCTCGTCAAGTGGGATGAGAATGACGAAATTCTGGCGATTTTCTCAAATCGATGTTCTGCGTTCGTATTCCCCAAAACCGAAGTTGGTGCTGAAATGATCGACCACATTCGGTCTGAAATGATTGCGTCTGGGCTTCAGAAAAAAGGCAAGCTTCGCAAATGACTCGTCGCCTTGGTTCCGGATCGCTCGTCATTGCCACGCATAATGCGGGCAAGCTGAAAGAGATTTCTGCGCTGCTCGATCCCTATGGGTTGCAGTGCATCAGCGCAGGCTCCCTTGGCCTGCCGGAACCGGCGGAAACAGGAAAGACCTTTGTCGAAAACGCGCTGATCAAGGCACGGGCCGCGGCGGAGGCTTCTGGGCTGCCCTCGCTTGCAGATGACAGCGGTCTGTCCGTCACAGCGCTGGATGGCCGCCCCGGTGTTTACACCGCCGACTGGGCCGAGCGCCAATGGTTCGAAGGCGAGCCGGGGCGCGACTGGTATATGGCAATGGGCAAGGTCGAGGGGATGCTGCAGGCCAAGGGCGCGGATGTGGCGCGTGAAGCCTGGTTCTCCTGCGTGCTGGCGATTGCCTGGCCCGATGGCGAATATGCGATCTACGAAGGCCGGGTGGATGGCGCGCTCAGCTGGCCTCCGCGCGGGGAAATGGGCTTTGGCTATGATCCGGTTTTCGTGCCCTCCGGACGCGACCAGACCTTTGCTGAGATCGCGCCGGAAGAAAAGCACGCCATCAGCCACCGCGCCGATGCCTTCGCCAAGCTGGTCGCGGAGCAATTTGGCAGCTAGGACTGCGCCATGGCCCGCGCGCTCTACATTCACTGGCCGTTTTGCCTGAAGAAGTGCCCCTATTGCGACTTCAACAGCCATCTCGCGGCCAGGATCGAACAGCGGCGCTGGCACGAGGCCTATCTGGCAAAGATCGACCGTGTCGCTGCGCTGACCGGGCCCCGCGTGCTGAACACGGTCTTCTTCGGCGGCGGCATGCCA
>JAGREF010000398.1 GCA_020446665.1 Sphingomonadaceae bacterium | reverse complement strand
AAATCGCCGCTCATGCCCATGCTGCGGCCCCAATTTTCTCCGGCCAAACCGTGGTCGCTCGCCAGCTTGTCGAGCAGCGCGAAGAAGGGTGCTGGTTCGATATCGAGCGGGGGCACGCACATCAGCCCGGCCAATGGAATGCCCGCCGCGCGCGCCTCTGCAATCAGCGCGGGCAGATCGGCAATCGCGCAGCCGCCTTTCTGCTCTTCCGCGCCGATATTGACCTGAATGAAACAGGGCACTTGCCTGCCCGCCTTGCCCATCGCCTTGGCCAAAGCAGTGACGAGGCTGGGGCGGTCGAGCGAATGGATGCAGTCGAACAGCGCGACGGCATCTTCTGCCTTGTTCGATTGCAATTGCCCGACCAGATGGAGCTGCACGTCAGGGTAGGCCTCGCGCAGGGCGGGCCATTTGCCTTGCGCTTCCTGCACCCGGTTCTCGCCAAAGATGCGCTGGCCTGCCTCCAGCAGCGGTGTGATCGCTTCAGCGTCATGGGTCTTGCTGATCGCGATCAGCGTCAATTCCGCCGGTTGGCGGCTGGCGACCTTGCAGGCGCGGGCGATCTGGCCGCGAATATCGGCGAGGCGGGAGGATGCGCTTTCCATGGCAGCGCGCTATAGCGTGTCCATGTCGCCGCGCCAGCCCCGTCCTGAGCCCGCCCGAAGGGTCCTGCCTGATCTGTGGTTGCTTTCCGACGCGCGCAATGATGCGTCGCTGGAATGGGCGCTGGCGACCCTGCCCAAAGGCAATGCATTTGTGTTCCGCCACTATCATCTCGAAACAGCAGTACGGCGCCAGCGCTTCGATCAGCTGGCACAGCTGGCGCGCGCCGGGGCACATCTGGTGATCCTGTCTGGCGATGCTGATCTGGCGCTGGAATGGGGGGCGGACGGGATTTATGGGCCGCCCGGCAGACTGGGCAAGCGGGACGGGCTGCTGCGCCTCGCCACCGCGCATGGTGCGCGGGAAATTTTCCTCGCCAATCGCGCTCAAGTGGATGGGATTTTCCTCTCGCCTGCCTTCCCCACCCGCTCCCATCCGGGCGGTGGGTGCCTGGGCAAGAGCCTGTTTCACGAACTGGCAGCACAGGCCCACGTGCCCGTCATCGCATTGGGCGGGATGAATGCAGAGCGCGCAAAAGAGCTTGGCTGGCCGCGCTGGGCCGCGATTGACGGGCTCTCCTGACTGCGGCCTGAGCCGCGACTGACTCCGAAAAGCCACGCTTTATCGCACAGATCCATGCGGATTCTTGACGCGGGACTCTCCCCCGGCGCATTATGCGGGCAATACAGTCAGAGGGGTCGGAGTATCATGGCATCACGCGCAATGGGCAAAAGCCAGCCGGTGGACTGGCGCGCAGCCTTTCGCCGGGCCTTTCGCCGGGCCTTCGAAATGGTCGGCGCGGCGGTGCTCTCTGTGCTGGTGATCTTCCTCGCGCTGGCGCTGGTCAGCTATACCCAGACTGACCCCAGCCCCTCTACCGCAGCAGCAGGCACCGATATCCGCAACTGGATGGGGGCCAGCGGCGCGTGGGCGGCAGAGCGGGTGCTCTACCTGTTCGGCCTGTCGGGCGTGCTGATCCTGCCCGTGCTCTATGTCTTTGCGCGCAAACTGTGGCGCGATGTGGAGGAGGAAGACCAGGATAATGAAACCCGCTGGTGGCGCCCGCTGGGCATGTTGCTTCTGGCCATGGCGCTGCTCTCCACCGTCCTTTCGCTGACATTCGATGGGCCGGACTGGTCCTTCCCTGCTTCACCCGGGGGCACCACCGGGCTGCTTGGAGTGAGGGCGATAGAAGCGATTGCCGCGCGCCTGCCAGAGGGGGCCGGGGGTTGGGCCGTGTTCGGCATGGCGCTGGCATCTTTGGCTGGCGGGGTGGTGCTGGTCACCCGCGTCTTTGCAATTGACTGGGTCTCACTGCTCACCCTGCCGGGCTTCCTGCGCCGCGTGCCGTCGCTGCCGGAAGTGGATGTGCCCTTCATCCCCACGCGCGAGAAGAAGGCCAAGCCTGCCATCATCGAAGACGAGCCCGCCACAGCGCTGGATGTCCCCGTGGCGGAAGAGCGGCGTCGCGGGCCGGAAATCACGGATCCCACGGCCCCGCCGAAGAAGGCCGCCAAGGCGAAACAGCGCGACATGTTCGCCGATTTCGAGCTGCCCAGTCTCGACCTGCTGGAAGAAGCCCCGGAGGACAATGGGCCAAAACTCGACAAGCTGGCGCTGGAACGCAATGCCCGCTTGCTCGAAACCGTGCTCGACGATTTCAATGTGAAGGGTGAGATCACGGCCGTGCGCACTGGCCCGGTGGTGACCATGTATGAGCTGGAACCCGCGCCGGGGATCAAGGCCAGCCGCGTGGTCGGCCTTGCTGAAGACATTGCCCGCAATATGAGCGCGATCAGCGCGCGCGTCTCGCCCATTCCGGGGCGCACGGTGATGGGTATCGAACTGCCCAATGCGCATCGCCAGATGGTGTCCTTCAAGGAACTCGCCGCCTGCGCCGCCTTTGCCGATGCCAAGGGCAATCTGCCGATCATCCTGGGCAAGGATATTGCCGGCGAACCGGTGGTGGCAGACCTCGCCGCTATGCCGCATCTTCTGGTCGCAGGTACCACCGGCTCGGGTAAATCGGTCGGGCTCAACGCGATCCTGCTGTCCTTGCTCTATCGCTTCACGCCAGAAGAATGCCGCCTGATCCTGATCGACCCCAAGGTGCTCGAACTGAAGATCTATGACGATATCCCCCACCTCCTCAGCCCTGTGGTGACAGAGCCGCACAAATCGGTGCGCGCGCTTAAATGGGCGGTGGAGGAGATGGAGCGCCGCTATCGCATGATGAGCAGCATCGGCGCGCGCAACATCAACAGCTTCAACGAGCGGGTGAAAGCCGCGATTGCGAAAGGCAAGCCGCTGGGCCGCCGGGTGCAGACCGGGTTCGACCCTGAAACGGGCGAGGAATTGTTCGAGGAGGAACAGCTCGATTACCCCGTGCTGCCGCAGATCGTGCTGATCGTGGACGAGCTGGCCGATTTGATGGTCACCGTGGGCAAGGAAATCGAAGTGCTGATCCAGCGCCTCAGCCAGAAGAGCCGCGCCGCCGGTATCCATCTGATCA
>JAGREF010000397.1 GCA_020446665.1 Sphingomonadaceae bacterium | reverse complement strand
CAATCTCGAAGCTCAGCAGCGTGCGCGTGCTGTTTTCAAAGAACGCATTGATGATGGTCAGCCCGGCCAGACTATCCGTGTGCTTGGCGCTTTGCCGGTTGAGCGAGACCCACTGCTCGGCCTCCTCCAGCAGATAGAGGATTTCGTGCCGTTCCAGCTGAGCGATGCCAACCAGATCACGATGCGGGAAAGCCCGTCTGCCCGCCGGAAAGCGAGCGCTGGTCGAGGGAGAGTCCGTGGATGTCATTAAAAAAATGTCCCTAGTCGAGCCATGTCTGCTGCTCAAGCGGTTTCCTGTGGAACCTTGCGAGTGAAGCCTCTAGGTAGTGGAAAAGCTTTATTCGAGGTCATGATCATATGAGTTTTGCAGGCAAGGTCTGGCGGTTGCTGGTCGGGGTCAAGGATGGGCTCGCCCTGTTGTTCCTGCTGCTGTTCTTCTTCTTCCTGTTCGGCGTCCTGACGTCGCGGCCCAGCCCGGCACAGGTGCGCGAAGGGGCCTTGCTGCTGGAACTGGACGGCGTGGTCGTGGAAGAGCGCACCCAGATCGACCCGCTCAGCGTGCTGCTTTCCGGCGAAGCACCGATGCAGGAATATGACGTGCAGGACCTTGTCCGTGCGCTGGATGCGGCCGCCACCGATGACCGGATCAAGGTGGTCGTGCTGGACCTCTCCCGTTTCCTGGGCGGTGGCCATGTCCATATGCAGGATATCGCTGCAGCACTGGACCGGGTCCGCGCAGCGGACAAGCAGGTGCTGACCTGGGCGATCGGCTATGGCGATGATGCCATGATGCTGGCGGCCCATTCCAGCGAAGTCTGGCTGGACCCGATGGGCGGTGCCGTGATCGCCGGGCCGGGTGGCGAACGTCTTTATTACGGCGCGCTGCTGGAAAAGCTCAATGTCAACGCCCGCGTCTACAAGGTCGGCACGTACAAGAGTGCTGTCGAACCTTGGGTGCGCAGCGACATGTCCGATCCCGCGCGTGAGAATTACGCCGCGCTTTACGGCGCGCTGTGGGAAGAGTGGAAGGCGAATGTCAGCAAGGCGCGCCCCAAACTGGAGCTGGACCGCGTGACCAGCGATCCGGTCGGCTGGGTGCAGGCCGCCAATGGCGATTTCGCGACGGCCGCGATGGAAGCCGGGCTGGTGGACAAGCTCGGCAGCCGGGTCGAATTCGGTGAACGCGTCGCCGAAATTGCCGGGGAGGACCCGTGGAGTGACGCCCCCGGTGCCTATGCCCATAGCGAGCTCGCCCCCTGGCTGGCGGACAATCCGGACAGCGATGATGGCAAGGCGATTGGCGTCGTCACCATTGCTGGTGAGATCGTGGATGGCGATGCCGGGCCGGGCATGGCCGGTGGTGACCGGATTGCGGCCTTGCTGGATGAGGCGCTCGACGACGACCTGGCCGCTCTGGTGGTGCGGGTCGATTCCCCGGGCGGCTCCGTGCTTGCGTCAGAGGAAATTCGCCGCGCCATCCTGCGGCACAAGGCAAAGGATATTCCGATTGTCGTATCCATGGCCAATGTCGCGGCCAGCGGCGGCTATTGGGTTTCAACCCCGGCAGACCGCATCTTTGCCGAACCGGAAACGATTACCGGCTCGATCGGTATTTTCGCTGTCGTCCCGACCTTTGAACGGGCTGCTGCTGATTGGGGTCTGACCACCGATGGCGTGCGCACGACGCCGCTTTCCGGCCAGCCGGACCTTGTCGCCGGTTTCACGCCTGAAATCGATGCGATCTTGCAAAGCTCGATCGAGGATGGCTATCGCGACTTCATCACCCGCGTGGCAGAATCGCGCAAGCTGAGCACCGAGCGTGTCGATGAGATCGGCCAGGGCCGCGTATGGGATGGCGGCACCGCGCGCCAGATCGGGCTGGTGGACCAGTATGGCGGGCTGCAAGACGCCTTGGCCTATGCCGCCGAGAAAGCCGGGATCAAGGATGGGGGCTGGCATCCCCAATATCTCGGCAATGCACCTGACAATTACGACTCCCTGCTGCGCCAGTTGATGGGAAGCGAATTGGAAAGCGCGCGAGCAGGCGATGTATTTGCAATGGTAACCCAGCGTGAAAACGCCCTGTGGGGCCGTGTTGCGGCTGATTTCGACATGCTGACCGGCACCCGCGGGATGCAGGCCTATTGCCTCGAATGCCCGGTATCCCCGCGCGCGAAGGCAAAGGCAGAGCAGACCGGTTGGCTGGCAATGCTGGCGCGCCTGCTGGGCTGATGGAAGCTGATCCGGGGCCGGGGCGCATGGCAGGAAATCACCCTTGCCAAGCGCCCCGCCCCATGGCAAAGGCGCGCTCCTTGCCGGGATATTGACCCGCCGGCGGGCGCGTAGCTCAGTGGTA
>JAGREF010000036.1 GCA_020446665.1 Sphingomonadaceae bacterium | reverse complement strand
CGGCTGGACCAGCCGCAGGTGATGGGGATCCTCAATGTCACGCCGGACAGCTTCTCTGACGGGGGCAAGTTCCTCGACGATGTGGAGGCAGGGCGCGAACATGCAGGGGCCATGCTGCAGGCGGGCGCAGCGATCATCGACATTGGCGGGGAAAGCACGCGCCCCGGCGCTCCTGCCGTGTGGGAAGGGGACGAGCTCAAACGCGTCATCCCCGCGGTCGAGTATTGCGCGGCCATGGGCGCTGCGATCAGCGTGGATACGCGCCGCCCGGCAGTGATGGAGGCCGCGCTCGATGCAGGCGCGCATATCATCAACGATGTCTCTGCCTTGCGGCACGATCCGCGCAGTCTGGAACTGGTGGCCAATCGCGGCTGCCCGGTGGTGCTGATGCATGCCCCCGGTGAGGCAGAGGATCTCCATGCCGATGGTGACTATGCCAATGTCGTGTTTGACGTGTTTGACTGGCTGGCGGCAGCGCGCGACCGGGCGCTGGCGGCGGGCATCGCGCGGGACCGGATTGTGCTCGATCCGGGTATCGGCTTTGGCAAGTCGCTGGCGGATAACCTCGCCTTGCTCAATGCGCTGCCGCTGTTCCACGCGCTGGGCCAGCCGCTGCTGCTGGGCGCGAGCCGCAAGCGGATGATCGGCGCGCTCAGCAACGAAGTGCCCGCGCATCAGCGGATGGGTGGCAGTGTCGCCCTGGCGGTGAAGGGAATGGATGCAGGCATTCCGCTTCACCGCGTGCATGACGTGTTCGAAACAGTGCAGGCCCGCAATGTGTGGCGCGGATTGCGCGACGCCGCGCTGACGGACTTTGGCGATTTGCCGGGGCTGTGAGCGCGACGGGCCCCTTGCTCGATAGTGTTGCGCTGCTCGGTGGTGGCGCGCTGGCGGGGCCGGATGAAGTCGAGCAAATCCCCGCCGAAGCAGGGGCTTACGCGCTGTTCTTGCGGCTGGATGCGCGATTGCGTTTCGAACGGCGCGCGCTGGCCGGGGTGCTGGAACCGGGTTGGTATGCCTATGCCGGCAGCGCGAAGGGGCCGGGCGGAATGCGGGCGCGGCTGGCGCGGCATATGCGGGCGGGCAAGGCGGTGCGCTGGCATGTGGACGAGGTTAGCAATGCGGCGGCAGAGGTGGCAGCCTTGGCGATCCCCGGCGGATCGGAATGCGCAATCGTTGATGCGCTGCTTGGTTCAGGCCGGTTCAGTGTGCCGATCCCCGGCTTCGGCAGCAGCGATTGCCGCCACTGCGCGGCGCATTTGCTTGCTTACAAGGAATAGCCCCCATCACTCACCAGCACGTGGCCGGTGACGTTGGCAGCGGCATCGGAAAGGAGGTAGCCAATATCGCATGCAATCTCGTCTGGCGTGGCAAAGCGGCCGCGCGGCGTCGTCTCCGCCATCGCTTTCAGCGTTGCATCGCGGCCATGGGCGGAAACGGAGGCGCGGAAATCGGCGGAGCTTTCCCAGATCGCCGTGTCCACCCCACCCGGCGCGATGGCGTTGACGCGGATCTGGTCCTTGGCATGGTCGGCCGCGGCGATCCGCGCCATATGCGCTACTCCGGCCTTGGCCACGCCATAGGCACCGATGCCGGGCACAGGCTTGATTGCGGTGATGGAGGAGGTGATCACGATACTGCCGCCGCTCCTGCCCTGCTTTGCCTTCATCGCGTCAATCGCAGCGCGCAGGGTGAAGAAGGCCCCGTCGAGATTGACGTTCATGACACGGCGCCAGGTTTCGAGATCATGCTCGCCCAGCGCGCCGCTACCGCCGATCCCGGCATTGACCACGGCATGGTCGAGACCGGCAAGCGAGGGGGCGATCTGCTCCCACTGATCGGCATCGCCAACGCTGCCGGTGATGCGTTCGACTTGGCAGCCAAGCTCCAGCGCAGACAAGCTCGCTTCGTCTACATCAACCAGCACCAGCCGCTTCGCGCCATGCGTATCAAGCCAGCGGGCACATGCCGCACCAATGCCTGAAGCCGCCCCGGTGACGAGAGCGGAGCGGTTCGAGAAGTCGAGTTCGTTAGCCATGCCCGACGGGCTAGGCGGATCAGGCGGCGTTGTCGATCCCGAGGTCAGACAGCTTGCGGTAAAGCGTCGAACGGCCAATGCCGAGGCGGCGCGCCACCTCTGTCATGCGCCCCCGATAATGGCCGATGGCAAGGCGGATCACATCCGCTTCGATCTCTTCCAGCGGGCGCAGATTGCCATCCTCGGTATAGAGCATCACGCCCACGCCTTCCTGCATGGCAGACAGGCTTTCGATCGGGGTGTCACCGACCATCTCGGCCAGTTGCGGGAAGCTGTCGGCGGTCAGCGTTTCGCCTTCGCAGAAGACGGCTGCACGGAACAGCACGGCCTGCAGCTGGCGGACATTGCCGGGCCAGTCGAAGGCCGAAAGCAGCGCGAGCGCGCTGTCGCTGACGGAAAGGTGCCGCAAGCCGGGTTGCTCCCCGATGCGGCTGAGGAAATGCCGGGTGAGGGCAGGGATATCGCCGGTCCGTTCACGCAAAGGCGGCAGCGTGACCTTGGTTTGGCAGATTTCCTTGAGCAGAGCCGGGTGGAAATGGCCTGCATCATTGAGGTCGGCCAGCGGCAGATTGCTGGCACTCAGGACACGGACATCGAGGCGGAAGCCATGCTTGGCACCCACCGGACGGACAATGCCCGTGGCCAGCACTTCTGCCAGCTTTTCCTGCAGGTCATTGGCGAGCCGATCGATTTCGTCGAGCACTAGAGTCCCGCCATCGCAATGCTGGAGCGCGCCGATCTGGCGGTCGAAAGCGCCGGGAAAGGCATTCTGTTCATGGCCGAACAGAACAGATTCGATGGAATTGGCGGGCACGCCGCGCACATTGATCAGGCGGAACGGAGCCTTGGCACGCGGGCTGGCGGCGTGCATCGCGCGCATCAGCATTTCCTTGCCAGTGCCGTTTTCGCCTTCGATCAGCACATGGCCATGGCCGCGCGCGGCCTTCGCTGCCTTGGCCAGTGCGGTGCGGAAGGTGGGCGCAGTGCCGATCATCGCGTCGAAATCGAGGACTGTCGGCATCTTCTCGGTCAGCGGCTGCAGCTCGTCCCGCGGCGTTTCCAGCCGGGTCGCGCTGCGCAGCGCCTGCATCAGGCGATCCGGGGCAACCGGTTTGACGAGATAATCCGTCGCGCCCGAACGCATGGCTTCTACAGCCAGCATCGGGCTGCTGCTGGTGGTCAGCATCAGAATCGGCAGCGCAGGGCGGCGGGTCTTCAGCTCGTGAATCAGCTCACAGGCATCATCGCCTGGCACCCACTGGTCAAGAATGATGGCAGATAATTGCATGCCCTGCCGCGTGCCCAGCGTGGCAATCGCTGTTTCTGAATCCTTGACGACGAGCACTCGCCAGCCTTCACGCGCGGCAAGCGCGGAAATGAGCCGACTTTGCGCCGGTTCATCGTCAATCAGCATCAACAGGCGCGAATCGCTTTCCGCCATAATCCCAAACCGTCCCATTCCGATACGAGCCAGCCTTTTAGGCAGGGTGAGTAAAGGTGGCGTTAAGGCTAACGGAGGCGCGGATGGGCTTGTGACTCGCTGTCACCCGCGATAGAGCCGCGACGTCCAAACCAAAAAGACAGGGAATTACAAAAATGGCATCTGCAAATGACATGAGAGCGGCGGAAAAGACCTATTCGGGTTTCATCAGTTCGTTGAAATGGTCTGTGCCGCTCCTGTTTGTCCTGACCATGCTCATCATCGTGATGATCGCAGACTGATCGAGAGGCCGATTTGCGCATAGCAGCCCTGAAGGAACGCGCGGCGGGGGAAACCCGCGTCGCGCTGACGCCTGAAACCGCGAAGAAATTCATTTCCCTCGGCGCGAGTGTCGCCGTGGAAGAGGGAGCAGGCGCAACGGCTGCGATACCCGACGCTGCCTATGCAGAAGCTGGCGCGGAGGTTCTGCCTGCCGCCAAGGCGGTGGCGGGGGCGGATATCGTGCTGGGGGTGCAGGCTCCCGCTGTAGAGGCGTTGAAAGGGGCCAATCCCGGTGCATGGGTGGCGGCGACTTTCGATCCCTTCACGCAGCGTGACCGCGTGGACGCCTATGCCAAGGCCGGGTTTGAAGCGCTGGCGATGGAATTCATGCCGCGCATCACCCGCGCGCAAAGCATGGATGTGCTCTCCAGCCAGTCCAATCTGGCGGGTTACAAGGCCGTGATCCACGCGGCTGACGCATATGGCCGCGCCTTTCCGATGATGATGACGGCGGCTGGCACGGTACAGGCCGCGCGTGTGTTTATCATGGGCGTGGGCGTTGCGGGCCTTCAGGCGATTGCCACGGCCAAGCGGCTGGGCGCGCAGGTTTCCGCCACCGATGTGCGCTCTGCCACCAAGGAGCAGATCCAGTCGCTGGGCGCGAAGCCGATCTTCGTGGAAAGCGTCGCCGGGATCGAAGGCGAAGGCAGTGGCGGCTATGCCACCGAAATGAGCGAGGAATATCAGAAGGCGCAGGCCGAGCTGGTTTCCGGCCATATTGCCAAGCAGGATATCGTCATCACTACGGCGCTGATCCCAGGGCGCGCCGCACCGCGCCTGATTTCAGATGCGCAGATTGCCAGCATGAAGCCGGGCAGCGTGATCTTCGATCTCGCCGTGGCACAGGGCGGCAATGTCGAAGGTTCGAAAGCGGATGAGGTCGTGGAAAAGCACGGCGTCAAGATCATCGGCTACGCCAACACGCCCGCGCATCTGGCCGCAGACGCCTCTGCGCTGTTCGCCCGCAATCACTTCAACTTCCTCTCCGCCTTCTGGGACAAGGAAGCGGGCAAGCCGGTTCTCGACGAGGAAATCGGCGATGCCATCCGCCTGACCAAAGGCGGCGAAGTGGTGAGCGAGAGGCTGAAGGGGTGACGCGCCACGGCAGAATTCTGGCTTTTGGCGTCAGCCTGATGGCCGGGCTCGCACCCGTACAGATTGCAAGCGCCCAGATGCCTCTGCCGGGCATTGCCCAGCTGGACTGGGCGATAGCCGAATTACCTGAAGACCTCTCCAAGATTCGCATGCTGCGCAAGGAGGCTCTGCTCTTTGCCAAGGTGCGCCCGCGTGGACTGGTTCAGACCGATGCGGATATTGTTCGCGGAACGGCCAAGTCGCCTATCCCCGCTGGCACTGTGTTCGCGCAGAGCCGCCTCGGCAAAAAAGCCGTTGTTTGCGAGCCGGGTCGGAGAAAAGGGCAGGGCAGTTTTGCCTGTCTGGCCGACACGGATGGCGATGGCGCCTTCGATCACTTCGGTTCGGTCAATGCCAAGTCATACGGCTATGGCAGTTCCACACAGATCGGCTTTCTGGTCGGCATGGTAAAGATTGACGGCTGGACGGCAATGGAAACGCCCGTCACCGCTTCGGCGATTGCAGACGATGCCTCGCCTGAAACAATGGAAATGACACTGACCCTCACCAGCTCCCCCGCCAAATGGAGCAAGAGTGGGGCACGGTTCATGCTGTGCGCTGATCGCAATGAAGGCAATAATATATGGGGGGCGCCGATTGTCGTGCCCTATTGCACCGGTATGCTGCGGTTTGGCGCGGGGGCGACCGGCACTGCGCAGCCCTTATTCTCCAATGGTCGTCTGATCGTGCATGCTGCAAGCGCAGATGCCGTGGAAGTTTCCATTGAAGGTCTCATGGTAGGAACAAGCATCTGATGAAACGTCTGACAATTGCAGTTCTGGCACTCTCGCTTTCCGCCTGTTCCGATCTGGGTGGCGGGGCATCCTATGGCGCTGCCGAAGCAGAGATGGGGGCGGTATTCCGCAGCCATGCGCGCGAAGTGCAGGGTGGGCTCAATGTCAAATGTCCGTTTACAGCCGATGCCGATCTGCTGGCGCAATATGAGCCGCTGGCGCAGCGTTATGAAGCGCTGAAGGAAAGCGTGGCGGATCGCTCACTGGCTGTGGACCTCGCGATTATCGAGGCGGATTACAACACCTATTGGGAGCAGAATGTCGTAGAATGCGGCCCGCTTGACCAGCCCGGCACGCCCGAACGCGTGGCGCAGGAACTGGCACGCATTGACGGCAATCTGCAGCAACTTGAACGCATGGCCGGCGGCATCTGAGCCGCAGCACAGCCGGACCATCGGGGGGCAAGACCTTGGACTTTATCAGCATCCTTTCAATCTTCGTGCTGGCGTGCTTCGTCGGCTACTACGTCGTCTGGTCGGTCACCCCGGCGCTGCACACGCCGCTTATGGCGGTGACCAATGCGATTTCCAGCGTGATTATCGTTGGCGCACTGATTGCTTCGGCTGAGGCAGGTAGCATGGTTGCGAAGTGGCTGGGCCTTGCCGGTGTGGTGCTGGCGAGCGTCAACATCTTCGGTGGCTTTGCCGTGACGGAGCGGATGCTGGCCATGTACAAGAAGAAGGAGAAGAAATGATGGTCTCCTTCAATTCCGTCACCCCAGCGACAGCTGGGGCCGCCCTCGGCAAGCTCCGCGCCATGTGGACAGCGATCCCAGCTTTCGCTGGGATGACGATGTGGGCGACCCCCGCATCCGCCTCCACCGGGGAGCCGGTCAACCCTTGGGTCGCGCTCGCCTATCTGGTCGCAGGTGTGTTCTTCATCCTCGCGCTGCGCGG
>JAGREF010000396.1 GCA_020446665.1 Sphingomonadaceae bacterium | reverse complement strand
TGCCCAGATAATGGTCGATCCGGTAAATCCGGTCTTCGCTAAAGGCGTTGGCTACCGCATCATTGATCACCCGGCTGCTGGCAAGATCGGTGCCGAGCGGCTTTTCCAGCCCGATCCGGACATTACCATCGGCAAGGCCCGCATGCTGCAAGCCGGCGATGGTTGGTTCGAACAGGCTGGGTGCAGTGGACAGGAAAATGGCCAGCCCGTCCTGCGGCTGCCCCACCTTGGTCGCCAGCGCGTCAAATCCCTCCAGCGTGGAGGCATCGAGCGCCTGATAATGCAGCCGGTTGAGGAAAGTCGCCATGCTGCCGCGCCGGTTGGCGGGCATGAATTTTTCCAAAGCCTCACGCGCGAAATTGCGGAAGGAATGATCGTCCAGATCGGAGCGGGCAGTGCCGACAATCTCCAGCTTTTCGTCAATCAGCCCTTCGGCGTCCAGCGCGCAAAGCGAGGGCAGCAGCATACGCTGGGCAAGGTCGCCCGTGGCCCCGAAGAGCAGGAGGCGGTCGGCGGTAAAGCTCATAGGCTCTTATTCCCTTGAGATCGCGCGGCGCAACGCGGCGCAAAGCGATTTTGCATTGCAGCGCTCTTCCTAGCAAGCGGGTCCCTTACGGACCATGGCCGCGCATACTTATTCATGAAGGGGGGGCGGTGGTTGTATTGGTTGGCGTGGATAATAGGGCAAGATAACCCCACCTCGTCACCCCGGGCCTGACCCGGGGTCCCGCTTGACTTGGAGTGCTATGTCGGCATGTTTGAACGAACCCTCGTGCTCGAATAATAGCGGGACCCCGGATCAAGTCCGGGGTGACGGTGGTTTTTGTTCGTCGCCGGGGCGCAACCGGAATGTCAGGCTGTTGCCAACGCCGCCTATTCCCCCATCACATGCAGTACCACGCGCCGCTGGTGGGGGCTTGTGCGGTGTTCGGCGAGGTAAATGCCCTGCCATGTGCCCAGCAACATGCGCCCATCGCTAACGGGAATGGACAGGTTCACCCCGGTCAGCGCGGATTTGAGATGGGCGGGCATGTCGTCCGGCCCTTCATCATCATGCTCATAATGCGGCCCCTCTGGCGCTACCTGTTCCAGCCAGCGCAGCATGTCGCGCTGTACGGCTGGGGCGGCGTTTTCGTTTATCAGCAAGCTGGCAGAGGTGTGGCGGCAGAGCAGGGTGACGAGGCCGGTCTGGATCCCGGTCCCGGCGATCCAGCGTGCCACCTCGTTAGTAATCTCGATCAGCCCGCGACCACGTGTGGCGACCTCCAGCTGGCCGACTTCCTGCCTCACCCGGCAATCACCCCGTAGAGGTCATGCGCATCGGCCTCTTCCACTTCGACCGTTACGAAATCGCCTTGCGCCAGCGTGGCGGGGACATTGCGCAGATAGACCGCGCCGTCGATCTCGGGCGCATCGGCCTGGCTGCGGCCTGTCGCGCCGATATCGCCATCTTCGTCCGGCTCGCCCACTTCGTCGATGATGACCGGGATGCGTGTATCGACCTTGGCCTGCAATTTGGCCGCGCTGATGCGCTCGGTCACTTCCATGATCCGGGCGTAGCGTTCTTCCTTGATCGCTTCCGGCACAGGATCGGGCAGGGCATTGGCCTGTGCCCCTTCCACCGGCTCAAACCGGAAGGCTCCGACCCGGTCGAGCTGGGCCTCTTCCAGCCAGTCGAGCAGATAGCGGAAATCGTCCTCTGTCTCGCCGGGGAAGCCGACCACGAAGCTGGAACGGATCGCAATATCGGGGCAGATTTCGCGCCAGTTCTTCAGCCGTTCCAGCACCTTGGCTTCATTGGCCGGGCGCTTCATCGCCTTCAGCACTTTGGGACTCGCATGCTGGAAAGGGATGTCGAGATAGGGCGTGATCAGCCCTTCCGCCATCAGCGGGATCACTGCATCGACATGGGGATAGGGATAGACATAGTGCAGCCGCACCCATGGCGTGTCGCCTTCCGGTGTGCGCAGCTGCCCCAGCTCGCGGGCAAGGTCCGTCATATGCGCGCGGACGGCATGGCCTTTCCACTCGCGCTCCTCATGGCGGATATCGACGCCATAGGCAGAGGTATCCTGGCTGATGACCAGCAATTCCTTCGTGCCTGCAGCGACCAGCTTTTCCGCTTCGCGCAGCACCGCATCGACCCGGCGGCTGGCCAGCTTGCCACGCAGATCGGGGATGATGCAGAAGGCGCAGCTGTG
>JAGREF010000395.1 GCA_020446665.1 Sphingomonadaceae bacterium | reverse complement strand
TCGCTCGCTTTGCTCTGCCATGATGACCCGGCGTTCAAGCCCGGCTTTGAGCAAGCCGATTGTTCGCTGGCGGGCGGCGTGCATCTCTATGGTCGCTATGATTTCCTCGACCGCGAGGGGCTGTGGCATGGCAACCATCAGCGCATGATCGAATGGGAAACGCAAAAAGTGCTGCCCGGCCCGCCCGACAGCGCGCCCGCCCTGTGGGATGCCGCCTGCCCCATCGCCCGCGTGCGCGGCGACAGCCCACCCGTGTGGCTGATCCATGGCCGCCACGACACGCTGATCCCCAACGAGGAAGCGCAAGCCATGGCGCGCCGCTGGCGCGAAGCCGGAGCGGATGTGAAACTGACCGAGCTATCGGGTGGCCAACACGCCTTCGACATCTTCACCAGCGCCGTGACCGTGGGCCATGTGCAGGCAGTGGCGAAATGGCTGGAGGAGCGGGCGGGGAGGTAGCTCCGCCGGTGCAATTGCCCCACTTCACGTCACCCCGGGCTTGACCCGGGGTCCCGCTTCCTTGCGAATGCCGCTGAAGAAAAGCGGGATCCCGGATCAAGTCCGGCATGACGGGCTGGGATTAGGGGATGCGGTAAGCAGCCCCCCGAAACCCCATCAAATCGCGCGGCTGATCACTTCTTTCATGATCTCGCTGGTGCCGCCAAAGATGCGGGTCACGCGGGCGCCGCGCCATAGTTTGGCGATGTGATATTCGTTCATATAGCCCGCGCCGCCATGCATCTGCAGCGCCATATCGGCCAGCCGGTTCTGCATTTCCGAATGCCACAATTTGGCAGCAGCGGCCTCTGGCACGGTCAGTTCGCCGGCAATATGCTTGCGCAGCGCCCAGTCGAGATGCGCCCAGCCGACCTGCAATTCGGTCTGCATATCGGCCAGCTGGAAGCGGGTGTTCTGGAAATCGAACACGGTGCGGCCAAAGGCCTTGCGATCCTTGGTAAAGGCCACCGCTTCGTCAAAGGCGCGCTGGGCCGAGGCCTGCACGGAAACCGCGATGGACAGCCGTTCCTGCGGCAATTCCTCCATCAGATGCACAAAGCCGCGCCCTTCCACGCCGAGCAGATTGGATTGCGGCACGCGCACATCGTTGAAGAAGAGTTCCGACGTATCGGCAGAATCCTGCCCCACCTTGTCGAGATTGCGCCCCTTCTCAAAACCGGGTGTGCCCGCATCGACAAGGATCAGCGACGTGCCTTTCGCGCCGCCTTCGGGATCGGTTTTCGCCACCACGATCACCACATCGCAATTCTGGCCATTGGTGATGTAGGTCTTGGACCCGTTGATGATGAAATCGCCGCCATCCTTCTTGGCGGTGCTCTGGATGGATTGCAGATCGCTGCCCGTGCCCGGCTCCGTCATGGCGATGGCGGTGATGATGTCGCCGCTGACCATGCCGGGGAGATATTTCTGGCGCTGCTCTTCCGTTCCCAGCCGTTCGAAATAATTGGCGGTAATATCGCTTTGCAGCGTGAAGCCTGCACCGCTGCCGAGATAGGCCAGCTCTTCCGCGACCACGGCATTATAGCGGAAATCGAGGCCCAGCCCGCCATTTTGCTCTTTCACCGTGGGGCAGAGAAGACCGGCCTCGCCCGCGGCCTTCCACACTTCGCGCGGCACGATCTTGTTGCGATCATGCTCTTCCAGATAGGGTTCGATATGCTGCGCGAAGACCTTGCGCACAGTGCCGCGGAACATCTCGTGGTCTTCGTCATAAACAGTGCGGTGGGCGGTGTTGAGCATCATGGTCATGGGATTTTTCCTCTCGGATTAAGGCTTAGCCAAGCGCGCCGGCTGCGTTCAGTGCGGCCAGCTCTGTTTCATCCAGGCCCAGTTCGGCGAGGATGGCATCGGTATCCTTGCCCGGTCCCACTTCGGGCCGGGGCTGGTCGGTTACAGTCTTGCTGTAGCGCGGCGCCGGGGCAGGCTGAGTATCCCCGCCCACCTCGATAAAGGTGCCGCGCGCCAC
>JAGREF010000394.1 GCA_020446665.1 Sphingomonadaceae bacterium | reverse complement strand
GCGCCTATCGCGGGCCGGTGAAGGGCCTCTACATGTGCGGCGCAGGCAATCATCCGGGCGGCGGTGTAACCGGTGCGCCGGGCCACAATTGCGCCCGCGAAGTGATTGCCGATGGCGGGAGCTTCCGACGCTTCAGCGCGGTGTGATTGTGCCGGGGAGCAGCCGCTTTTCCAGATAGCGGACAGTCTTGCCGTTTTCGAGCGTGGCGGAGCCGACCTGCGCAAAGCCAAGCGCGGCGTGGAACGCGTCGGAGCCGGGATTGGGCGGGTCTGAATTGACCTCGCAAACACTGCGTATCTGGCCTGCCGCCAGTGCCTGATCGAACAGGCTGCGATACAGCAAACGGGCCAACCCCTGTCCCCTTGCACGGGCCGCCGTAACCACGCGATCAACATAGACGAACCGATCGAACCGGTCACGGAACCAGAGGAAATTGGGGCTGGAATAGTCGCTCGACTGGTCCATGGCGATCAGCAACGCATCACCAATCCCGACATGCGCCGCCAGGAAGGCAGCCTCAACCAGCGCAGCCAATCCAGTCTCGTCCAGCAGCGACAATTCCATGGCGTGATCATTGTTGAGCGCCAGCAAGGCATCCGCCAGGGCAGGATCATCGCGCAGCCTTGCCGCTGTCAACGGGGTCAGTCGGGCAGGCATCACTTGATAATTTCGCCGCCCTTCATGACATGAGCCACGCTTTCCAGCACTGACACATCGGCCAGAGGATTGCCTTCGACTGCAATCATGTCCGCATAATAGGTAGGGGCGATCTGGCCCAGCTCGCCTTGCTTGCCGATGACCGTTGCGGCGCTGGTGGTGGCGGCACGGATGGCTTGCAGCGGGCTCATCCCATTGGCAACCATATAACCGAACTGGCGTGCGTTCATGCCATGCGGGTAAACCCCGGCATCGCTCCCGAAAGCCAGCGGCACGCCCAATTCCACTGCGCGGCGGAAATTGTCGCGCTGGACCTGCGTGGTCTCGCGGTTCTTGCGCAGATATTCCTCGGGCCAGCCCTCTGCGGTGCCGACCTCGTCGATATAGTCGCCATTGAACACGTCCATCACCAGCCACACGCCATGTTCGCGGGCCATCAGCAGCCCCTCCTCGTCGATCAGGCTGGCATGTTCGATACTGCGTACGCCTGCGCGGATGGCGTTCTTGATCCCCTCGGCGCCATGAGCATGGGCGGTGGCGTAGGAACCACGCGCCTGCGCCACCTGCACAGCCACGCGCATTTCCTCTTCAGTCAATTCGGGCTCTCCCGGCTCCGTGCCGATGGCCAGCACCGCACCTGTGCCAATCAGCTTGAGGAAATCGACGCCGTTATCGAACAGGAAACCGGCCTTCCGGGTTGACTCTTCCGGGCTGGTCAGCACCCCCAGCCGCATATCGGCGGGCAATTGCTCATTCGGCACCACCCCATTCAACTCGCCCCCGCCACCGGGATGGGTGAGATAGGCCCCTGCCACAAACATCCGTGGCCCCGGCACCAGCCCGCGATTGATCGCATTGCGTAGCGCCACATCAGTCAGCCCGCGATAGGTGCCCACATCGCGCACCGTGGTAAAGCCCGACTCCAGCGTCGCCCGCGCATTGCGCGCGCCGATCAGCACCGTATCGACAGGGGAGGTCTTGAGCGGATCGGACAGATCCGCACTGCTGCCTGTATCCGACAAATGCGTGTGCAGGTCGATCAATCCGGGCAGGACGGTATAGGCTGACCAGTCAACACGCTTGGCCCCCTCTGGCGTGGGGCCGCAGGGTTCCACCGCAACGATCCGCTCATCTTCGGTCAGAATGCACTGGCCGCTCTGCAATTCCCCGCTTTCAATGTCGAGCAGTCGGCCTGCTTCGACATACAGCACCTTTGCCTGAGCCGTACCGGCCGAGGTCAGCAGCACCAATGCGGCCAGCCATGCCCTCATCGTGACGCCAGATCGGTCAGGAGTATGCGATAATAGGCCAGGCTGCGTTCGATATTGGCAAGCGGAACGCGTTCATTCAGGCCATGGGCATAGTCATCGCTGTCCCGCATGAATGTTCCGCTGGCCCCATAGCTGGGCACGCCCAGTGCACGATACCACATGGAATCGGACGCTCCGGATGATTGCGAGGCAATGATCGGCACTTCGCCAAAGGAACCATGGATCGCCCGCGTCACTGCGCTCACAAATTCCGCATCGAACGGGGATGCCGGGGCTGCCACTACATATTCAGGATTGATCTCGCGGATCGTCATCGCCGGTTCACCTGCCACTGTGGCAAGTTCGGCCATGATCTCCTCCTTGGGATGGCCCGGAAAGATACGGCAATTGACATAGGCGGTTGCACGCTGTGGCAGAGCGTTCAGCGCGTGGCCCGCCGTCACCTGTGTGGGCACGCAAGTGGTGGCGATCCGCCCGGCAAAGGCGGGGTTTCCGCGCAGCACTGCGATGGCAGCCTTGTCTGTGGGGTCGGCTGCAAAGGCTCGCATTGCAGCGGCCAGTAGGGGATCAGATTCAAACTGAGCCGCCTTGGAGAAATAGTCGCGCGTAATATCGTTCAGTTCCGGCTTGAATCGATGTTCTCCGATCCGGGCCAACGCATTGGAAAGCTGGACAATCGCATTCTCGTCTCGCGGGGCGGAGCTGTGGCCGCCGGGGTTGGTCACTTCCAGCTCAAAATCGGCATAGGTCTTTTCCGCACCTTGCCAGCTCCAATAGGCCGGCTCGCCGCTTGTTTCATCGAGCGTGCCCGACGCGCCATCCACATTGAGTACCAGCTTGGCCCCGCGCAGCCGTTCCGCAATGATCTTGGACGTGATCATTGTGGTTTCTTCATCGCCTGAGAAAGCCAGTACGATGCTGCGCCGCGGCTTGAAGCCGGACTTGCGCAGTTCCATCACTGCGACCAGTGCCTGCACCGCATCGAATTTCGTATCGCTGGCACCGCGGCCAAACAGATAGCCATCCTCCACCACCGGGGTGAAGGGGTCACGCTCCCAGTCTTCAGGCTTGGCCTCTACCACGTCCATATGGGCCGAAAGAACAATCGGGCCCAGTTTGGGGTCGCTGCCCTTCCACGTGGCGATGAAATAAGCGGTATCGTCATGGCGAACGATCTCTATCTCCGCCGGATCCCAGCCAGCTTCGATCAAGGTATCGCGAAACAGTTCGGCGACCTTGATCGTCTCGTTGCCTTCCCCCCGCACTGACCGCAGGGCTATGGACTTGCTGGTCAGGCTGATAACCTGCTGTTCAAGAGGAGAAAATTCCCGCGACTGGAGAATTGCAGCTGGTGGAGAAACGGATGCCAGCAAGGCAGCCAGAATGATTGTGAAGCGCATATACGGACCCTGTGCCTGAGAGTATGGCAAAGCCTATGCCAGTCGATCCGACGAGACAATAGTCGCCGGGGACGGAATGCCTCACAAGCGCCATTCCCGCTTCGCAGCGGCAAGTGTCTCGAAGCCGACAGCAAACCCTTCCTGGAAATACTGTAAGACCTGACCTGATGATGCCGCCAGGGCCGTTGGTGGTGAGTGTCGAGGCAGTACCACCGCGCACGGACTCGACGCGGGCCAGCGTGGTGTCAGCCTTGTAGAAACCATCGGCGGGCGCAAACAGGAGATCGCCAAACAGCACGATGGGCAGGCCATCTTCCTGCATCGAAAGGAATTTCGCGCCGCCCGTGGAAATCGGAATACCGCGGACATTGATGTTGGAGTTGCCGCCACCCGACGAGCTTTCCGAACGAATGCCCGGCAACTGGCGGAACACGGTGGTATGAGTGAAGAACGCAAGGTCAGAAATATCAGCGATCTCGCGCGGATTGCCGGGGTGTCGCCGGGAACGGTCTCGCGCGCTCTGTCTGACAGCACGCTCGTCAATGAGAAAACCCGGGCGAGAATAAAGGCGCTTGCGCGCGAACATGATTTCCGGCCCAGCATATTTCCGACCTGTTTTTCATCACCATGCTCGGCCTGCTTGCCGATGCGCTGACGGAACGTGGCTATGACCTCATACTGTCCCGGGTGATCCCGGCCAACGAGGATTGGCTGGACCGCTTCACCGATTCCGGCCGCGTTGATGGCTTTAATGTCATCGGTCAGTCGGACCAGGCCGAAACGCTCGACAGAGTGGCCGGACGATATCGACCGCTGGTGGTGTGGGGCGGGCATGAAAAGGGCCAGGTGAATTGTTCGGTGGGTTCGGACAACGTCGCTGGCGGCGATCTTGCGGCAATCCATCTGATCGAGCGCGGTTGCAGGAAAATTGCCTTTTTCGGCGACCCGACAGCACGCGAGATCAAGCAGAGGCTTGCGGGTTGCCGCGCGGCCATGGCGAGGGCGGGGCTGGGGGATGATCCGCGAGTCTTTCCCGCCCATCTCGCAGCTGGAATTGACGACGCGAGTATCAGTCAGTTCCTGGCAGACAAACGCCAGCGCCCTGACGGTATCGTCGCCGCATCCGACGTTATCGCGATGAGCACGCTGCGCGCCTTGTCAGAATTGGGGATTTCCGTGCCCGCTGACATCAAGGTGATCGGCTATGGCAATCTGACGATTGGCGAGCACACGGTGCCATGCCTTTCAACCATCAAGCAGCTCAAGGCGCTCAGGTTCAAGACACCATACGAAGCAATCGAGGAACTCTGGAATTCAAAGCCAGACATCTTTATCGTCAAACCAAACCATCACATGGTGGGACCAAACACCTAGTATGTTATCGGCTCTAAGCAGTTGAATAGCGGGCGGCTCTACTTGCAACTTTGCCGCAGGTCGGCAAGATGCAGGCTATGAGCCGCCCCACCAGCAAATTGGATAATCGCAAACAGGCTGGTAGCCGCCGTACCCAGGCGGAACGCAGCGAAGAAATGCGCGCTCGGCTGAAGCAGGCAGCTTTCGATCTGGTGGCCAGCGGTGGCCTTGGCGCATTGCGGATTGCAAATGTGGCAAAGACTGCCGGCGTATCGCAGGGAGCTGTCCTCCATCATTTCCCCAACAAGAACCAGGTGACGCTGGCAGCAGTTGAGCGAGCACTGGAACTGGCGAATTCAGAAAGCGTGGCTTGGGATACGGTCGCAGACGATCCAGACAGAGTTCTGCGAGCAATGATCGACGAGTTCCGCCGATTTTTCTTCAGCGACCGGTTTTGGGTGGCGATTGCCATTAATGTCGAGCATTCCAGCGAACAGGGCTTCTCCGAATTGATGACTAACAAGGTCGCCGCTATGCGCCAGCCGGTCTATGCAGCGTGGCAGGAAAAGCTCGTGCAGGCAGGATGGAAAAACACGATTGCAGAAAAACTGGTGCGCTCGGGTGCAGCCCTGATTTCGGGCATTGCGGTCCGCCGCATGTGGGCTGAGCCTGATCAATTGTCTGATGAGATAATTACAGACTGGATCAGCGCTGCGCAGGCCATGCGCAAGTGAATCACGCAACAAGTGGAGACAAGAGCGATCGAAATGCTTATGGCGTCAGCACCATGAAGATGCGAGATCTTGAGCGCAAGACCGGTGTAAACAGAGAGACCATCCGCGTCTATCTGCGTGAAGGCCTGGTCCCGCAACCTCAGCGTCCGGCCCGAAATTCAGCAGACTATGATGAGCGTCATGTCCGGGCGATCAGGGCCGTTCGCAGGTTGCAGAGCGACAATGGGATGACCTTGCCGCAGATAAAGGCGGTGCTTGAAGGCAAGCAAAGCAACCGTCCGATCGGGGCGCAGAGCCTCACCCAGCTGGAAGAATTGGTCTCAGTTCGGGTTGGCGTGAACAAGAATCAGATCAGTCTTGACGAACTTGAGCGGACCTATCCGAACGCAAAGCGCGATGCGGCGGGGCTCGAAAAAGTCGGCATCATCGAAATTTCACACGGCAAGCATGGAGAAGCAGTAACTCTTAGCGATGCGGGGCTGATCGATATCTGGTCGCGAATGCGCGCAGCCGGATTTACCGAAGAGAATGGGTTTCCGCCCGAAATTCTCTCCTATTATGTCGATGCTGCTGAGCTGGTGGCTGGACGGGAAGCTGGCATCTTTCTGGAACAGGTCAAAGGCGTTCTGACCGAAGATGAGGCGGCATCGATGCTGGAAGTTGCCTTGCCGTCGATGCTGGCGTTTTTCGGCATCATTCGCCAGCGTATCTTCCTGCGCAACATTCGCGCAGAAACCACGCGCCGTTCCCCGACGCATTCGGTCAGACCGACTAAGGCCTGATCAAGCAGTAATGTGTTGGCAAATTGCGTTTCCAAAGCCCACGCGAACGCTCTGCTCTTGCGGAAAGCAGTTTTTGCGTATAGTTAGAACGCAAATATAAGAGTGTGGAGAGAGTCGATGCTTGACTACGGACGATACTATCTGGGGCCCGCACTGCAATTGGCCGTTATGGCCAGTTTTCTGGTTGGCGGGGCGTGGGTCTGGCTTGGAATCGCCAGCTTGCCGCTATTCGGGATCATTGATTCCCTGCTCCCCAACGATTTTGCCGAGCGCAAGATGCCAAACAAGGGTCTGGCTGATGTGCCGGTTTGGCTTGCATCGCTGTTCGGACCAGTCATCTATCTGTTTGCAGCATTGTGGGTTGCGCAAAACCCCGGCGCTCCTGTCTGGGAGTTTGTCGGCGTGATCCTTTCCTGCGCCTGGCTTAGCGTGATTCCCCTGGTTCCTGCCACGCATGAGCTCTATCATCAGCGCGGCAAGCTGCGCCGGTTTGTGGGCCGCTATTGCCAGATCTGCTACCTTGATGCGACACGCGAGATTGCCCACGTGGTGGGCCACCACATTCATGTCG
>JAGREF010000035.1 GCA_020446665.1 Sphingomonadaceae bacterium | reverse complement strand
TCGCACGACCAGTCCCCCCGCTCCAACGCCCGCCCGGCGAGCGAAACGCCCAGCGGGCCGGGAAACATCTCCGGATAGAGCGTGAGGATAGTGGCGGCGAAGGTCATTTTTTCAGTCGGCTACTTTTTAGCAGTCGGACGAGGAATGTGATGGGCACAGCAAATACGAGGTAAGCTGCTGGCAAGACAACTCCATAAAATAGTATGGCTACGGAATCGGCCCGCCCTGTGTTGAGTTCGCCCGCCTGCCATCCTTCGGAGATCGGGCGCGGCAACAAGATAACAGCAAGTGATATGCCCCAGGCAAGCAGCGGTACGATTGCAATGCCAAGCCACCATGAGGGTAGTCTTCTATCGGACCTAAAGCCACGAACCAACACCGAACACAAAGTCATGAAGGCAATCGAAACGACAAGGTCGAGAATCTCAGACATCAGTATTTCGCAGCCCAGTTCTCAACCTTCAACCCCGGCACATCGGCGAAGTCGCTCGTATTGCTGGTTACAAGCACCAGTCCCAATGTAAGCGCATGAGCAGCAATCAGACGATCAAAGCTGGTCCGCTTGAGCGAAAGGTCACGCATCATCCGGCCATAACGCTCCGCCGCTGCTGCATCGAACGGCTCAACGTCCAACGCCGACAAGAACAGATCAAGCTTGCGGTCATCCTCTACGGGATCGGCAGATGTTCGGTTCCCCACCCGCAGTTCCGCAACGGTGATGGTTGAGACGCTGCATGATTGGAAAACCTCCGCTAACCGCTTAACCAGAATTGGGCTGCGCAGGAGCAGGAAATCGAGGCATGCGTTGGTATCAAGCAAATACATGATCAGGCCGCATCGTCGAGCGGATCGCTCCCGCTGCGGACTTCAACCTCACTTTCCAGCCGCCCCTCTTTCATCCAACCGGGGGACATGGCCCCGGCGAGCTGGAGGAAATGCTCTTTGCGTTTGTCTGCCGGAATGGCGGTGATCTGACGATCCGCATGGGGGATCAGCACAAATTCCTGACCAGCCTCAACACCCAGTTCCTTCGGCAAGCGGATCGCCACCGAATTGCCGGACTTGAAGCTCTTGGCCGTGTATTCCTTGCTCATTGCGGGCTCCATATATACGCCATGTATATACATCACCTTATCAGACCCAGCAAGGACGTACGGTGCGGCAAAGCGATGCCGCACGGCCTAAGCAGGATCAGCAGCGCCAGACTTCGCTCCACGAGCCCGAACCGTCAGTGATCCCAATCTTGCCAGGTTCAAGAATGGTGATGGTCACATTCAGGCTGCCACCCGGCCCCGACATGGTAATCATGTTCGGGCCGGTCACAGCATAGTTCACGAAAGCCGTGCGCTTGAAGCTGACCTGCGATGTCGGCGTAAACTCTACATCGGTCTTGCCAAGACACAGGCCGTTATCCTTCCACTTGCCGACGAGGAAGGCGCTGCTGAGCGCCGGCAAGGCATATCCGGGCGAGTAGCCGGGCGCAGGGGCGACATAGGCGGCGCCACCTCCGCCACCGCACCGCTTCATGAAGCTGGCTTTGCCGAAGCCGGATGCAACGACTTCGCTGCCGGTCATACTGTTCGCATCGGTAGCTGTCAGATCATAAGCAATCGTGCCACTGGTCAGCGCAAGGGTCAGCCGGTTGCCGCTGAGCAGCCACTGGCCGACCTTGAGGCCACGATTATTGAGCATGTCGCCATTGCCCACAAAAGTGAATGTGTCAGCGCAATTGTTGCTATCCGTCCAGGTGCCAACGACAAAGGCAGGTGTCGGTGTAAAACTTGGCACCGCCGTGGTCGGCGCGCTGGCAGCGGCGGTGCAGCGATAAAGCGGGCTGCGCGAACCGCCGTAATCGAGCAGCATCGTATCCTGATCAACGCGCTGGCTGCGGATCACAGTTGAACCGCCAGACCCGATCAGCGTAATCTGATCCACACCGGTGACCGAATAATTCAGCGCCGTTCCCTGCAGCACCGCATTGCCAAATGCGTCGAAGCTCATCGCGTCAGCGCCCCGGCAGGACCGATCATCTTTCCAGGTTCCGGCCAGATAGGAATTGCTTAAGCCCGATGTCTGAGCATGTGCAGTGGTGAAGCCAGTCAGGACAAAGACAAAAGCAGCCGCCCAGCCCGATAGAAATGAACGTAATGACACAATAACCCCCCCGCTATTCTGCAATCTCGAGCGGCAAATGTGCCGTCCGGGGCAGAGAATTGCAGTATCGCTTGTTTAGTCAAGCACGGGGCAGTCTAAAGCGTCATTTTGTCACAATAAAGTTTGATCGCGCCTGTGGCATTGGCGCCGCGTAAACCGAAGATATTACCCCCCGCAGCCGCCACAACCGCCGCCGCCGCAGCCTCCTCCGCCATCGCCGCCGCCATCGCTGCTGCAACCACCGCCATCACCGCTATTGCTGCTGCGCATTGTGTGGAAGGCGGCGAGCGGTGTGCCGGCCAGCACGGCTGTCCCATAAAGAGCAACCGCTTGCCCGGTTTCATCGCCGGTAGGTGCACGGCGCAATCGGTCAGATTTGCCCTGCGCATGTTTCACTGCTTCGATCCCGCCCTTTGTCCGGCGATCAACAGCAAAGAAGCGCCACAGGGCCAACACCGCAGTCAGCACCAGCAGCACAGTCAGGAAACCCACCGGTTTGCCGCGTTCCAGACCGATCTCAAGCTTCATGTAACCAAACACGATCAGGGCCACATAGGGCAGCGTCTGGAATATCCGCATTTGCCAGGCGGTTCCGCTGTCAAACATTTGCCCGCGATCAATCAGCCGCTGCTCGATCGCCTCTGCATCAAGCGCCACCGCCTTGCCGATATCAGCAAAGGAAATCGGGGCAACCAGATTGGATACGGCGCGTTCGGCGCTGGTTTTTGCGATTTGCGATCTGCCGGGGGCCATGCGGCGTCTGTCGGACATTTCCAGCCCGCCGCGCGCCAGCAGCGAAGCGCCAACCGTCTCGGCATGGCGCCTCTTGCCGCCCGTCAACATAGCCAGCTCTTCCGGATCATCAATCCGGCGCGAATTGCCCTCAGGCCGCAGCCATGCAGGAATGGCGAAACCTGCCACAATCGCACCCACCAGCAGACCGCCATAGAGCATCAGAAAGGGACCACCGGTCCAGTCAAACGGATTCATGCCCATCAGCCTGTCACTCCCCATAACAGCACAGCCGCCAATCCCGCCGCCGCGAAGAGGGCGATGGCATATTTCAGCTTTACTGGCAAAATTGTGACATCGGCAGGATTCACCCGTACCCCGCGCGGATCGACGTTGAAGCGGCGGCGGGCCGAAGGCCAGATATCGGCTGGCGGCGGCTCGCCAAATATGTCCTCATAGGCTTTCAGCGTGCCCGCATATTGATCGTAGAAGCGTGTGCGATCTTCCGCCGTGCCTCTGGTGGGGCCGTGATGCAGCGGCGCGCCCAGCACATCGGGGCAAAATCGCTCCCAATAATCGCGGGTATAGGTCAGGTGGAGATGCCAGGCCTGATCCACCGCATCGGACGGGGTGACTTCATGCCCGGCGGCAAGCGCGAGATAGCAGAATCGCTTGTACTCGCCGATGACCCGCTCGGAATAGTCAGCGCTCCAGCGATTTTCGCGGGCCAGCCGCTGACCAAAGGACAGGGGCGCATCTTCCGGGCCGATGGAATAGCTGGCCAGCGCCAGCCAACGGGGATCATCACCAGCCTGCCCAGCCATCGCGGACCTATTCGAACGTGTCCGCAGGGCTGGCGGGGTTGCGCTTTGCCTCTCTGCCGCGGGCGAAGAAATAGGCGGCGGGGAAGCCCAGCAGGACCGCAAAGATCAGCCCACCGACCAGCAGCGAGAGGATCGCGATGGTTCCTTCTCTGGAGAGCCCTTCCTCCGCGATCAGCGCCCCCAGAGGCACGAGCGCTGGCACATACCCGCCGAACAGAGCCGCCCAGATCGCGCGCAGTTTCCAGCCTTTTCCGGGTGCCAGAGCTTCCAGCGCGACCACCGCGCCAATGGCCAGCCCACCAACAATCGCCGCGAAGACCAGCAGCCCGAAAAGCGAGATAAACACAATGCCCATGGATCAGATGTCGCAGAAATCCTGCGCGACGACCAGCTTTTCTGCATCCCATTCCAGCACGGCATCGGGATTCATCGGCACCATGAAACGCTTGCCACGCTTCCCGTCCACGCCGGGGCGCTCGATCTCAACAATGTCCTGCGCGCCGAAATTTTCGACCGCAATGACAGTGCCCAATGCCTCGCCATTGTCCGATACAGCGGAAAGCCCGATCAGATCGGCGTGGTAATATTCACCCTCTGCCAGCGGCGGTAGGCTGGAGCGCGGGACTGTCAGCGCAGTGCCGCGCATCTTTTCCGCAGCGCCGCGATCTGCGATCTCAGCAAAGCGGGCAATCGCCCCGCCCTTGCCATCATCGCGCACTTTCTTGAGTGTCAGCTGGCCCTCGCGGCCACAAATGCCGAAGGCGCGGTGACCCTTGAGAGCCTCCACGCCTTCGCCAAACAATTTCAGCCGGACTTCACCCGCCACGCCATGCGCACCGGTAATGGCCGCGAGGGTGACGGGTTTGTCTTGCATAGAGCTGATTACTCAGCCTTTTCTTCAGGTGCTTCCTCAGCGGGAGCTTCCTCAGCGGGAGCTTCTTCTGCGGCAGCTTCTTCCACCACGGCTTCTTCAGCCGGAGCGTTGGCAGCTTCTTCTGCAGCCTTGGCAGCTTCGGCAGCTTCAGCGGCCTTTTCAGCCTTTTCTTCCGCACGAGCCTTGGCCGCTTCACCCGGCTCACCCTTCTTCGGGTTGTTGCGGGCAGCGCGTTCGAGGATGCCGGCAGCATCGAGGAAACGGTGCACGCGGTCAGTCGGCTGCGCGCCAACGCTCAGCCAGTGGCGGGCGCGGTCTTCGTTCAGCTTCACGCGCTCGCCGGAATCCTTGGGCAGCATCGGATTATAGGTGCCGATCTGCTCCAGATATTTGCCGTCACGCGGGCTGCGCGTGTCCGACACGACGATGCGGTAATAAGGACGCTTCTTCGCGCCACCGCGCGACAGACGAATTGCAACTGCCATTTTATTCTACCTTTCCAAACGAAATTTCTGAAATCACTTCTTCTTGTTCATCAAATCCTGAAGCTCCGGCGGGATCGCCCCGCCGCCGAGACCGGGCAGACCGCCCATCCCGCCGCCGCCCATACCGCCAGCACCGCCGCCAAGTCCGGGCATGGCAGCGCCCATGCCGCCCTTGCCGAACAGCGCGCCGAGGCCCTTGAGCCCGCCCATCTTCTTGATCTGCTTCATCGCGCGGCCCATTTCCTGATGCATCTTGAGCAGCTTGTTGACGTCCTGCACCTCGGTGCCGGAGCCAGCCGCGACGCGCTTCTTGCGCTTGGCGGTCATCAGTTCGGGCCGGGCGCGCTCC
>JAGREF010000393.1 GCA_020446665.1 Sphingomonadaceae bacterium | reverse complement strand
CAATCTGGCCACTGATATTGCGCAGTGCCGAAACGCTGGCGTCGGTGGATTGCTGCATCGCCCGGATTTGTTCGGAAACTTCCTGCGTGGCTCTGCTGGTCTGAGCTGCCAGTTCTTTCACTTCAGACGCGACCACAGCAAATCCGCGCCCTGCCTCGCCACCGCGTGCGGCTTCGATCGAGGCATTCAGGGCAAGCAGATTGGTGCGCTGGGCGATGGACTGGATCAGTTCGACGACCTGACCCACTTCAGAGGCGGAATCATGCAGGGCGCTGATGGTGCTGTCTGCTTCGCTGGCAGTGGTGCTGACTGTGCGGGCCAGCTCTGCCGAATGGCTTGCCTGACGGCTGATTTCGCCAATCGACATGGCAAATTCATCGCTGGCAGCGGCGGCCGCGGTAACGCCGGAAGACGCTTCTTCCATTGCCACGGCAACCTGGCTGACCTGCCCGGCAGACTGGTCTGCAGAGGCTGCCAGATTGGTGGCTGTCGCCTGCAGCTGGCTGGATGCGGCGGCAACATTGGCAACAATTTCATTGATCGACCCGTCAAACTGATCTGCCAGTCGGCGCAGCATTTCCCTTTGGGAATTGCGCTGTTCGATCCGTTCATCCAGCAAGCTGCGATATTTGCCGGAAGCGCGCTGGAAAACATCCAGCGTTCGGGCCATCTCTCCCACTTCATCCTCACGTTCCGTATCCGTTACGGTATCGATGGTCTTGCCTTTGGCAAGCAGGGTGAGGCCGTTGGTGACCCGGGAAATTGCAGCTGTAAGGTCTCGCGACACGACCCGGCCCAGCGCAAAGCCGAAGCTGACCGTGATGGCCAGCAAGGTGGCCAGCAATGCGAATACCCAACTGACCTGTTGCATCACTTCCTGTGTTGCCGCTTCGCTGACTTCCATCAAGCGGTTGCGCAGGCTCCAGCTGTCTGCGAACAGCGTTTCCGTTTCAGCGATGAATTGTGCCCGTTGTGCCGGGCTTGCTTCGTCTGGCCGTGGCATTGTGCCTGCCAGGGCGATCACACGTGCCTGAATGGCAGCCATTTCTTCTGCAAATACCGGGTCAGAAGCATCGAGCTGGGATTTTGCGGTGGCGGCTATCGCGACGGCATTCTCCATCGCGCTTGTCACCACTTCCGCTTCTGCGGCCTCGCTTGTGCCATCGCCCAACTGGCCGGTGGCGCTGCGGGCAATGCTCAATTCGGCAGAAAGCGTGCTGACAGAATGGCTGGAGCGTGACAATTCGATGGCTGCGCTGGATCCGGAACGGATCACGAAGACAGTGAAGGCAACGATTGCGATCACACAGACAAACATGGCGATCACGCTGCCAACCAGCAGGCGCACCTTGCCCGCAATTGGCTGGCGGCGATATTGCCACCAGCGCGGCGGTTGGATGTCAGCGGTTTCCGGACCTGCCTGGTCACTATGCGGCGACGCATTTTCCAGCGCGGTGCCTTCCATCTGGCCAAATTCGTGACTAATCGCGTTCATGCTGCCCTCGGAGAGATATCGCCTTGCGATGGTTTGTCCTGGTCACCTGCCTGTTGCAGGAGCGCTGTAATTTCCTCTGCCGGCATGGCCTTGTAATAGAGCCAGCCCTGAATCAGGTCGCAGCCGGCCGCGCGGACGAGTTCGGCCTGCTGTTCGGTTTCCACCCCTTCGGCGGTGACATCCATCTTCAGCGCCCGGGCCACGGTAATGCTGGACAACATCATTGCGCGGGACCCGTCATCATCCCCGGCATTGACCACCAGCGAGCGATCAAGTTTCAGCTTTTCAAAACGGAACTGGCGCAGGAAGCCGATAGAGGCATAGCCGGTGCCAAAATCATCGAGCGAGATATCGACGCCAAAGCCGCGCAGCATGTCCAGACTGCGCTCTGCCACATCAGGATCGAGCACGAGGCAGGTTTCCGTAATCTCCAGTTCCAGCCGTTCTGCCGGGAAGCCGGTTTCTTCCAGGATCTGGGCCAGCTGCACTGGCAGGTCCGGATCGCGCAATTGCGCGGCCGAGATGTTGACGGAGAGCTTGATCCCTTCCCAGGCCAAGGCATCGCTGCAGGCCTTGCGTAGCACCCACAGGCCCATCGGATTGATGAGACCGGATTCTTCGGCCACCGGAATAAAGATATGCGGCCCGATCGGGTCGCCTTGCGGGCGGTTCCAGCGGATCAGGCTCTCGACGGCCATGACCTTGCCGCTGTGACTGTCCACCAGCGGCTGGTAATTGAGCGTGAATTCGTCATTGGCCAGCGCCTTGCGCAGCTCTTCATCAAGCTCTCGCATGGCTTCGCGATTGCGGTCGAATTCATCTTTGTACCAAGTGCAGCGACCCTTGCCACTGCTCTTGGCAGCATACATCGCAACGTCTGACCGACGCAGCAATTCGGAGGACGTAAGACCATCATCACCGTTGCTGGCGGACAGGCCGATACTCGCGCCAATGGTAATGCGGCGATCATCGATCATGATGGGCGATTTGAAGCGCTGCAACAGATTGCGGCAAATCCCCTCCAGAATGGTGCTGGCCAGCGGCCCAACCACGCTGATCGCGAATTCGTCACCGCCCAAGCGGAAACAGCGTGCATCCTCGCCACAGACATCATGCAGCACCAGGGCGCATTGCTTGATCAGCTTGTCGCCGACGCTATGGCCATAGGTGTCATTGACGATCTTGAAGCCATCAAGGTCGATCAGGGCAACGGCGAATTCCTCGCCCTTGCTATTTTTGCGCTTGATCCCCGCATGCAGCGCGCGCCGGTTAGGCAACAGGCTGAGACTGTCGGTCATGCCCAGCGATTCCAGATGCGTGATATGCGCCAGACCAAACCGCACCAGCAGCGCCATGGCTGCCGCATAGATGCCAATCCCCGCGATAATCAGCGATGTTGCCGGACCCAGCGAGATTTCGTCGCTCAGCAGCAGATAGGCAGAAACGCTCGCAAAGACGAGGGTCAGCGCTACGAGCGGCGCCAGAACCAGCAGTCGCGGTTC
>JAGREF010000034.1 GCA_020446665.1 Sphingomonadaceae bacterium | reverse complement strand
GCCAAGCAGAAGCTCAAGGGCTATTACGGCGATGTGACCGAAAAGCAGTTCAAGCGCACCTATATCGAAGCGTCGCGCATGAAGGGCGATACCGGTCAGAACCTGATCGGCCTGCTCGAACAGCGCCTCGACATGGTCGTTTATCGCGCCAAGTTCGCACCGACCATCTTCGCTGCGCGCCAGATCGTTTCGCACGGTCACATCTACCTCAACGGCGTGAAGACCAACATCGCATCGGCCCGCGTCAAGGTCGGCGACGTTGTCAGCCTGGGTAACAAGGCCAAGGAAATGGCGCTGGTCATCGAAGCACAGAGCCTGCCCGAGCGTGACATTCCCGATTATGTTTCGACCGACGGCAATGACAAGGTGACCTTCACCCGCGTTCCGACGCTGGACGAAGTGCCTTATCCGGTGACGATGGAACCGAACCTGGTCGTCGAATTCTATTCGCGTTGATCCAGCGGTTCTTCCGATCAAGAGGGCGGTCCTGCGGGGCCGCCCTTTTTGTATGCGGCGCCCGCTGCATGGCTGCAGGCGTCAGGCGCTCAACCGAGATAATCCCGCCGGAAATCCTTTACGAAGCTGGCGAAGCGCCCTTCCCCGATGGCATCGCGCATGGCCTGCATCAATTGTTGATAGAAGCCGATATTATGCTCCGTCAGCAACATCGCGCCGAGGATTTCGCCGCTGCGGATCAGGTGATGCAGGTAGGCGCGGCTATATGTGCCGCAGGTGGGGCATTGGCAACGATCATCCAGCGGTGCCTGATCTTCCGCAAAGCGGGCATTGCGCAGATTGAGCGGGCCGTTCCAGGTGAAGGCCTGTCCGTTGCGGCCTGATCGGGTGGGCAGCACGCAATCGAACATGTCGACGCCGCGCTCCACCGCGCCGACCAGATCATCGGGCTTGCCCACCCCCATCAGATAACGCGGGCGATCCGCAGGCAACTGCCCCGGCGCGAAGTCGAGCGTGGCAAACATCGCCTCCTGCCCTTCACCCACGGCCAGTCCGCCAATGGCATATCCGTCAAAGCCGATCTCGGTCAGTGCCTGCGCGCTGTGCAGGCGCAGTTCTTCATCCAGCGCACCCTGCTGGATGCCGAACAGCGCGGAGCGTTCCGCATGTTCCCCGCCGCTGTCAAAGCCATCGCGGCTGCGCTTTGCCCAGCGCATCGACATTTCCATGCTCGACGCGATCACATCGCGCCGCTGATCTGCGCGCGGGCACTCGTCAAACGCCATCACAATGTCGCTACCCAGCAAACGCTGGATTTCCATCGAGCGTTCGGGCGTGAGCATATGTTTTGACCCGTCGAGATGGCTGCGGAATTCCACCCCCTGTTCGGTCAGTTTGCGCAGGTCAGACAGGCTCATCACCTGATAGCCACCGCTATCGGTCAGGATCGGGCGCTGCCAGTTCATGAATTTGTGCAATCCGCCCAGCCGCGCCACGCGCTCTGCACCGGGGCGCAGCATCAGGTGATAGGTGTTGCCCAATATAATATCCGCACCCGATGCGCGCACGCTCTCCGGCTTCATCGCCTTGACGGTTGCGGCGGTGCCAACCGGCATGAAAGCAGGCGTGCGGATTTCGCCGCGACGCATGGCAATGGTGCCGGTGCGGGCTTTGCCATCACTGGCGTGGATCGTGAACTGAAAGCGTGGTGCCATGGCTGGCGCGCTTAGCCGCAACTTTGCCATTGCGCCAGTATCGTAACGCTGCCCTTGGCTATGGTGCGCTTCATGTCTAGGGTGAGCCCGGACGTTCTTGAGCCTGACTGAACCAAATGGCTCGCCGGGGAGACTGTCGGACATGAAACGCAAGATTGGCAAATTGGCTTTGCTGCCCTTGTCATTGTTGCTGCTTGGCGCAGATGGCCCAACTATGGACCCGGACAACCCCACTTGCCCGGCTGCGCCCAACTGGTCTGACAAGAAGAAGATGGAACTTACCCCGATCGAAGTGAATGGGGATCAGATATTGCTGGCCGAGGGGATTGTAGATCGCGGCCTGCCTGAACGCATGGAAAAGGCACTGGAAGACAACCCCGATGTGGTGGAAATCTGGATCCGCTCGCCTGGCGGGGATGCCCGCGCCGGTAATGCCGCAGGGCGGATCATCCGGCAGAAGGATCGCTTCCTGATTACGCGTATTCCCGCTGGCTGGACCTGTTTTTCTGCGTGCAATTTTGTCTTTATGGGCGGCCGTGCCCGGATCGTGGAGCCGGGCGGCTATTTCATGGTGCATATGTTCACCATGACCAATTCGCGCGATGCCATCGCCTATAGCGTGGAACAGGGAACCGATACGACTATCGAACTGATCGGCGATATCGAACAGCAAAGCGCTCTGCTCGCCAGCGAGGATAATGATTTTTTGATCCGCATGGGCGTTTCGCGCGATCTGCTTACTGAGGTCATGTATCGGCAGAAGGCAGTGAAAACAGATGAAGGCGAAGACAAGTCAACGCGGCGTTGCCTGTCGCAGGATGAAGCGATCAAGTATAATGTCGCCAACGTGCTTGGCTAAGGGGGAAAGTCAGTGACCGGATTGCGCAAGCCTGCCGTAACAGCGGCCCTTGCAACGCTGCTTGGTATGGGCCTTGCGGGACAGCTTGCTTCGCAGGAAGCCGATGCTGACCCTTCGCCCACTGTCGAAACCTCTGCGGATGGTGGCGAAGCGGAGGCTGCGAAGGAAGATCCCCCCGCTGCGAGTGCCTATGCTCAGGTGGAAGAGCCGCCTTTACCGGAATTTCCCGCCCGCCCCGAACTGCCCAATGATGGCTATCCGGAATGCCGCGAGGAGTACCAGAAAGGTGCCAACTACCTCGAACGCACCGATCTGATCAATGCCTGCACAGTCGCGCTGGACACCTATTATATCAAGGTGTTGCTGCCCCATCGGCAGGCGATGATCGACTATCAGAACGAGATCTCGCGCCTCTACACGGAAGAGGTTGCGCCAAATAATGCCTACCAGAATGCCAGCCGCAATACATTCTACACGGCGATGATCGAGGAGCATGGCCGGTCCAACCCGGATGGCGCAAACATGGCGCAGGCCCGTGCTCTGGAAATACGTTATGCGGCGGACCGTTCCTATCTGGAGGATCGGTTCTGCTTCAATACCGGCTGCAATGGCTACCAGGATCCGTTGAAAGCCTTTCCCAAGGAAGTGAAAGCGATCCAGGATGCCGCCTTGGCAGAAATGGAAGCCGAAAAGGAAGCTGAAAAGCTGGCACTGGCAGAGGCACGGCGTGGGTCCGCGGTGTCCAGCACTGACGACAGAAAGAAGGCCAAGGGCAGCAAAGGCAAGGAATCCAAGGGTTGCGGCCGGGCGCGCAAGCGTGGCTCTGCCCTCGGAGCCTTTCTAGGCGGTGCCGCCGGTGCGCTGGGCGGTTTCGGCAAGACCGGTTCTGCGCTGCTCTCCGGTTTTTCCGGCCTGGTAGTGGGTGAGATTGCCTGCAAGCTGGACGAGAAGGAACAGGTCGAAGCTGAAAAAGCGACCGTGACCGTGTTGACTGAAGAGAAAGTCGGCGCAAAGGCTGAGTGGGTCAGTCCTACGCGTCAGGGTGTGTCCGGTTCTTCAACCGTCACGGAACTGAACGCTGAACCCAACGGCAAGAAGTGCATGACGATCGCCGATGTCGCGATCATTGATGGCGAGGAAACCCGCGTCACCAAACAAATGTGCCGGGCACCGGGGGCGCGTAACTACATGCTGGTTGCGTAGCTACGGGCAGATCAGGCGGCAGCCGCAGGACTTACTCCTCGCTTGTGGCATCGTCTTCCATGTCAAGCGTAGCCTCGGCCATGGTCGCCAGACGTTCAAGCTGGCCAAGGCAGCCATTGGCGACCAGCACATCAGCCACTTCATCCAGCGATTCCGGCGTTTCTTCCAGCTTGATGAAAGTCAGCTCATGCCCTTTTCCGCCTGCGGGCGGAATGAACACATAGCTCTGCCCTTCATCCAGCGGCGCTTCGTCTTCCGGCCATGATTTCAGCCTGCTGCCGTTTTCCCAGGTTACAGTGCCGGCCATTTCACCCCCAGGGGTGGAAATCCAGCCCGTCTGGTCGGGGCCGTCTTCCGGCCGCCAGACAATCAGCCGCCCGGTCCCGCCAAGGCAGAAATTGCCGCTGCTTTCGAGATCGAGGAACCACAATTTTGGGGCGGGGATTGCCTTGCCTTCATCCGTATCACCGGGGCCTCGCACAGCGCCGGTGGTCGCCATGTTAAGTGCACCCTTGCGGCTGACATAGGCGAGTAAATTCGTGCGATCCGGGGCCGGTCCACGGGCACTGCTACCGATCACGTAGGTACCGGGGCCAGTCAGCACACGGGTGCCTGCCTTCTCCAGGATGGTCACCCGGTCCTTCGCCTCGAGCTTGACCCGGGCACCCTTGGCCAGCTTCTTACCGACGGGGTTAGTGCTGGCACTAGGGCCGGAAGACCGGACAACAGTTGCCTGTGAATGGGCCTGCGTCGCCATCATGAGTGCGATTGACGCCATGGCCACGCTCCGGGTGAAGGACATCTTCCTGCGATGTTTCCGCAAACTGTCTGCGATTGTGTGCGCCATGGTCAATTCCCCTTCAAATCCGCGCGCGCATAGTAACAGCTGCAGCCAGTATTGCCACCCGGTGCCGGGTCAGGCTTGCCGCTTGATGCGGATCAACGACAGCCGGCGCGTGCAGGCGCATATGCGCGGGCTGGTCTACGGGCAGGAGACGATCAAATCCGCGCGGGGT
>JAGREF010000033.1 GCA_020446665.1 Sphingomonadaceae bacterium | reverse complement strand
GCAGCTGGAACTGGGGCGCGAGCCCTCTGCCGGGGAACTGGCGGAAGCTTTGGGGCTGGATAGCGAAAGCTTCCACCGCCAGCGGGCCGAGCTGGAATCGGTGCGGCTGGAGGGGCTGGAAGAAAGCTATTCCGACAATAACACCGCCTTTGCCAGCGAAGAGCCCGATGCAGAGGCTGCGCTACTGCAGGCAGAAGATCGCGAAGCGCTGATCGCCGCCATCGCTGCCCTGCCGGAGCGACTGCAAATGGTGATCCAGCTCTATTTCGTGGAAGAGCTCAACCTGTCGGAGATAGCCGCTGTGCTGGATGTGAGCGTGCCCCGTGTGCACCAGCTCAAGGTAGATGCGCTGAAGAAATTGCGCCTGTCACTGGCGGAGGATGAGCTGGATAGCGCTGCCTGACCCCTCTCCTCTTTAGGGGAGAGGGAGGAGCCGCGCAGCGGCGGAGGGTGTGGGGGCTGTCGGAGAGCATATTGCCAGCCACACGCCCCACCCCGCTACGACTAGGCAGCAAGCTGCCAAGTCTCGCTGCCCCTCCCCTGAAGGAGAGGGGTTTATCATCCACCCTTGGGCAAACTCCAAGATAGTTGCAACTGTAACCAGTTTGGTCTACAAGGACAATCGCACCCCGATTCACCGCAAGGAAACTGCCCCATGCCCGATCTGTTCGACAACCCCGCCGGTCTCGACGGGTTCGAATTCATCGAATTCTCCGCCCCGGAAAAGGGCGTGCTGGAGCCGGTGTTTGAAGTGATGGGCTTCACCCATGTGGCCACGCACCGCAGCAAGGATGTGCAGCTCTGGCGGCAGGGCGGGATCAATCTGATCACCAATTACGAACCGCGCAGCCCGGCATGGTTCTTTGCCCGCGAACATGGCCCCAGCGCCTGCGGCATGGGCTTTCGCGTGCGCGATGCACGGGCCGCCTATGACCATCTGATCGCGCAGGGGGCAGAACCGGTGGATGTGCCGCACGGCCCGATGGAGCTGGTCATTCCCGGCATTCGCGGGATTGGCGGATCGATCATCTATCTGATCGACCGCTATGAAGGCGATGCGCGCGGCGGCGAGGCTGCGCTGACCATCTATGACATCGATTTCGAATATCTGCCCGGTGTTGAGCGTCACCCGGCAGGCGCAGGTTTCAACGTCATCGATCACCTGACGCACAATGTCTATGGCGGGCGGATGCAATATTGGGCCGATTATTACGAGCGGCTGTTCAATTTCCAGGAAATCCGCTTCTTCGACATCAAGGGCGAATATACCGGCCTGACGAGCAAGGCCCTGACCGCGCCCGATGGCAAGATCCGCATCCCGCTCAATGAAGAAGGCGAAGGCGGCAAGGGCCAGATCGAGGAATTCCTGCGCCAGTTCAATGGCGAAGGCATCCAGCACATCGCGCTGATCTGCGATGATCTGCTGGCCTGCTGGGACCGGCTGAAAGCACTGGGCGTGCCCTTCATGACCGCCCCGCCCGCGACCTATTACGAAATGCTCGACACGCGCCTGCCCGGCCATGGCGAAGACGCCGCCGCATTGCAGGCCCGCGGCATTCTGCTCGACGGCACGACTGAAGGCGGGTCCCCTCGCCTGCTGCTGCAGATCTTTGCCGAGGCTCAGATCGGCCCGGTGTTCTTCGAGTTTATCCAGCGCAAGGGCGACGAAGGCTTTGGCGAAGGCAATTTCAAGGCGCTGTTCGAAAGCATGGAACGCGACCAGATCCGTCGCGGGGTATTGGAAGTGGAATCTGAAGCGGCAAAGTAGCAAACTGCCGAAACCGTTCGTGCTGAGCTTGTCGAAGCACCGCTCTTCTTTTCGGAGCAACGGTCCAGAAGAAATACGGCCCTTCGATGCTTCGGCAAACTCAGCACCAAGGGCAAACGGTTGAGAGGGAATTGATGGCACACCCCGTAAAACTCGGCGGCATCCACCACACGGCCTATCGCTGCAAGGACGCGAAAGAGACGGTGGAATGGTATGGCAAGGTGCTGGGGATGGAATACACCACCGCCTTTGCCGAGGATCACGTGCCATCCACCGGCGCCTATGACCCTTACATGCATGTCTTTCTCGACGCGGGTAACGGCAATGTGCTGGCCTTTTTCGAGCTGCCCAACCAGCCGGAAATGGGCCGCGATACGAACACGCCCGAATGGGTGCAGCATCTCGCCTTTCGGGTCGCATCGGAGGAAGAACTGCTCAGCGCCAAGGCGCATATTGAAGGGCTCGGCATCGACGTACTTGGCCCCACGCATCACGGCATCTTCAAGTCGANNTCGATCTATTTCTTCGACCCCAATGGCCACCGGGTCGAACTGGCCGCCGATATCGGCACGGACGAGCAATATGCCGAATTGAAGCGCGTCGCGCCTTTGATGCTTGACGAATGGAGCCAGACAAAGAAAGCTCCGCGTCATGCAGATTGGCTGCATGAAGAAGCGCTCAAGCAGCAACGCGTTAGCGCAAACGAGAACGCGCTCAAGCAGCAACGCGGTAGCGCGGAAAAAGACTCAAGGAAGGAACACGGGGTTTGAAGCTGTTTGCCTATTATCGCAGCTCGACTTCGTTTCGCCTTCGCATCGCGCTCAACCTCAAGCAGCTCGATTACGACATCATCCCGGTAAACCTGCTGCAATCCGAACAGCGCGCCGCTGCCTTCACCAGCCGCAATCCCTTTGCCGGTGTGCCCATGCTGGAGGCAGGCGGCCGCGACCGGGCGCAGAGCATGGCGATCCTCGAATGGCT
>JAGREF010000392.1 GCA_020446665.1 Sphingomonadaceae bacterium | reverse complement strand
AGTGCGACGGGCCCGTCGAACCACTCGCGGATTTCCTGCATCAGCGCGAAAGGCGAGAGAGTACCTGCATGGCCGCCAGCGCCGGCTGCAACCGGGATGAGTCCGTCTGCGCCCTTTTCAATCGCCTTGTGAGCAAAGCGATTATTGATGATGTCATGCATCACAATCCCGCCCCAGCTATGCGCGGCATCAAACACTTCGGGGACCGCGCCCAGCGAGGTGATCATCAGCGGCACCTTGTATTTGGCGCAAAGCTGAAGGTCTTCCTGCAGCCGGTTGTTCGATTTGTGAACGATCTGGTTCACGGCAAAGGGCGCGGCGGGGCGATCCGGATTGGCGGCATCATGCGCGGCAAGCTCTTCCGTGATTTGCGCCAGCCATTCGTCAAGCTGGCTGATCGGGCGGGCATTGAGCGAGGGAAAGCTGCCGACCACACCGGCCTTGCACTGGGCAATCACCAGCTCTGGCCCGGAAATGATGAACAGCGGCGAACCGATCACCGGCAGGCGCAATTTGTCGAACAGGGCAGGGCGGCTCATCGAAATCTCCCGTAAACAGACTTTGACCTGCGGGTTAGCCAGTGCCGCCATGCCTGTCGAGAGGCTGTTATTGGCGGAATTCAGCGATCTTGCGATGCCGTAGCGTCAGGCAGGCAGAATTTTCTCGATGTCGTAAAAACGTGCGGCTGTTCCGGCAAACAGTGCGGCTTTCTCGTCTGCCGATGCGCCTGCCGAGAGGCGTTTGAAGGCATTCCACAGCACTGCGTAGTCAGCGCCCCAATTATCGACCGGATAATTGCTTTCAAACATGCAGCGTTGTGGCCCGAAAGCTTCGATGCAGGTTTCGATATAGGGACGCCACATCTCCGCCAGCGTTTCCGAGCCATAGCCTGCAGCTGGCCCTTCTTCCGGCAAGCCGCAGGTTACCATGGCCAACCCGCCCAGCTTGACCTGTACATTTTCGCACCGGGCAAGCTCGCGAATATTGGCCTGCCAACGGGGAAAATTCTCAGCCAGCTTGCCAGCGTGGGAGGCGATGTTCACCGGGGTTCCGCAATGATCGAGGCAGATGGGCTGGTTGGGGAATGCCTTTGCCAGGCTGATCACATCGGGCAATTGTGGTTCAAGCACCCAGGCATCGAACGACAGGCCCATCCGCCCGAGATTGGCGAATCCTTCGCGGAAGCGGGCGTCGAGATAGAGCCCTTCGGGTGCGTGAAACGGAGGGCCCAGCACATCGGGGTCGGCATCCCAGACACCCTGCACCCGGATCCCGCGACAGCGACCATTGCCAGCGGCGATCAAGGCCTCCAGAACGGGGATCACATCGTCCCCAAGCATCAGGTCGGCATGGCCGACAATGCCAGCGCAGAAACGCGCAGCGCCATAGAGGCCGCTGGCGCTCTGCGCGGCCACGCCATTGACGAATTCCACTTCCCCAACCGGCTTGAATGCATCTTCCGCATCGGCGCGGTAAAAGGCGCCGCATTCCATAAACACCGTGCCAATGACGTTGTGGCCCGTCGCGAGGTCTGCCTGCAGCCCTGCGAAAGTGTAATTCGCCTTGAGTGTCAGCCCTTCCAGGAATTTGTGCCGCGGCTCAGGAAACATGCCGAGCAGGGGGCGCAAGTCCCACAGATGGTGATGCGGATCGATGATCGGAAGGTTGGGTTCAAGTATGGTTTCCGTCATTGTTCTCTCCACACCTGCTCCGCCGAACCGCATCGGGTTTCCACCGAATCTGCATTTGACGCTACGGAATGCTTGCCATTTGACAGTTTCGGGAGCATTTTTCGGCAGGCTCGTCCAATTGGAGTAGTATTCTCGCGGGCAAAGCAAGAGGAGAGGATAATGACCAAGCAAATTGCAGGAACTGTGATGGGGATTGTTCTGGCTTCGGCTGGTCTGGCGATGCCCCCTCTGCCCCTGCTGGCGCAGGATACTGGCGATGACGACGCAGCTGACCAGAATATCATCGTCACTGCCACCCGCATTCGTCAGGGCGGGGCACAGGACATCAAGCATTTCCGCTCCGTCGCCTTTGATGGCAGTTTTCTGCCGCATACCAACAGTCTTTCGCTGGAAGGATTGCTGGGTGAACATGATCTGACGCTGCCTGCCAAGGCTGCTTGTGCGCAGATGTTCTGCGTCAATGGCTATGCGATGCAGGCCAGCCTGCCTTCGCGCCCACAGGACGAATTTTTCATCGGGCTTGGGTTTGAATCCAATATCGACGCCGAGGCGTGGAAGGGCGAGCCGCTCAGTCTGATCGCGGTGGTTGACCGGTCTGGTTCGATGTCTGGCCAGCCCATCGCACGGGTCAAGGAAGGGCTGCTTGCCGCGCTCCAGCAACTCCGTCCGGGGGACCGGATGGGGATCGTGATCTATGGCAGTTCCACTGTGGTGCATCTGCCAGTGACGGATGTGGAGGGAAATCGCGATGCCATAGCCAGCGCCATCCGCAACATCGAAATCGATGGCTCAACCTACATGGAGGCAGGGCTCAGACTTGGTTACGCCACCGCGCGCGAGGAACTGGCCCGCAGCAAGGGCAAGACCCGGCTGATGCTGTTTACCGATGAAAACCCGAATGTCGGCAATGTTTCGCCCGAAGGGTTCATGGCTCTGGCCAAGGCCGGTTCGGAACAAGGGATCGGGCTGACCACGATCGGGGTAGGCGTGCATTTTGACGGAGCGCTGGCCAACCGCGTTTCCAGCGTGCGCGGAGGGAATCTTTTCTTCCTCGACCGCAGCGGCGACGCCGGGGACCTGTTCGAGGAAGACTTCTTCAACATGGTCAGCGAGGTGGCGCATGATGTAACCATCACCATGACCCCGTCGAAGGGCTACAAGATCACGGGCGTATTCGGTGTGCCCGATGGCATGATGACAGAAGCCCCCGATGGCGCAGTAAGTGTGACCGTCGGTAGTGCCTTCCTCTCCAGCAATGGCGGCGGGATCTATGCCAGCCTGGGCAGGGAAGGTGATCGCGAATATCTTCCCCTGAGGCAGCTCGATCAGGGCGAGCCGCTGCTTACTGCCGCGATCAGCTATACCGATGCGACAAATGGCGAAAAGGGCCGCAATGCCGAAGGCATCATGCTCGGCAATGGCGCGCCGCCAGAGCGGCTGCGCGCTGCGCACATGCTGGTTGATGAATATTTCGGACTGACTGAGGCGCTGGCGCTTTATCATCAGCAAAATGATCGCAAGGGTGCCTTCGCCAAACTTGATAGCCTGACCAAACGCATGGAAGGGGCAGGCTTGGAAGGCTTTGACAAGGAGGTAGAGCTCGTCTCCGGATTACGCGGACGGGCGGCCTATCTCGCCGGATATGGCGGTGAATTGCCCAAGGAATTGCGCCACCTTTCGCTGGTCGGCGAATGGGAGGTCGTTTCTCTGGCAGGTGTGAACGACCTCTCCCGTGGAGACACGGTCCAGATCACGGAGAGAGGGGAGTTCATCACCCAGCGAACCGCAGGACGCGATAAAGGCGATGAGATCCGCCAATCTTACCAGGTCAACGAACAGCAGCTCTACATCGAATATACCGATCTGGTGCTGAATTATCGTGTCACTGGTGACCGGCTGGTGCTCTCCATGCCGCTGTACGATGTCCGGATTACCCTGCGACGCAAGGAGGGATAGAGCTGGCGCTCTACCCCTTCGCCACCGCCGAATTCGCCGCGCTGAGAATGGCGCGCACGCTGGCGGTGGCAACGTCGGTATCGATTCCGCAACCCCAGATGCTTGTGCCATCGGGCAGGACGCATTCGACATAGGCCGCGGCGCGGGCATCGGTGCCGGTTCCCATCGCGTGCTCGGTGTAATCCGTCACTTCCAGATCAACGCCAAAACTGTCGCGGATCGTGCCGACGACTGACGAGATCAGACCATTGCCGCGACCGCTCACGCTCTGCGCCTTGCCATCGACTTCGATGGTTCCGGCAAAGATGCGGGTGCCGTCCGAAGCCTTGCTTTCCTCGTAATCGACCAATTGGAAGTGCTTGGGCCGGATCTGCACGTGATAGGCCTTGCGGAACGCTTCCCAAATGTCCGCAGCATTGAGTTCACGGCCAAGTTCGTCGGCAATGCGCTGCACATGCTTTGAGAAATCGGTCTGCATCCGCTTGGGCAGTTTCAGGCCCTGATCCTGTTCCAGCACCCAGGCAAAGCCACCTTTGCCCGATTGCGAATTGACGCGGATAACCGCTTCATAGCTGCGGCCAAGGTCAGCCGGGTCAATCGGCAGATAGGGCACGCGCCAGAGCTCGTCATTCTGGCGTTCATTGGCTTCAAAGCCCTTCTTGATCGCATCCTGATGGCTGCCGGA
>JAGREF010000391.1 GCA_020446665.1 Sphingomonadaceae bacterium | reverse complement strand
GGCCGAATGGTGCGGACCGTGCAAGGCGCTGACCCCGGTGCTGGAAAAGGTCGCGGTCGATTATGCCGACAAGGGCGTGGTGCTGGCCAAGGTCAATGTGGATGAAGAGCAGTTCATCGCCGCGCAGTTCCAGGTGCGCTCCATTCCCACCGTTTATGCCATGTTCCAGGGCCAGCCGGTCGCGGACCTGACCAATGCCCGCACCGAATCGCAATTGAAGCAGATGCTCGACCAGTTGCTGGAAAAGCTGCCCCTGCAGCCGGGCGGTGTGGCACCCCAGCAGGATGTCTCGCAATTCATCGCCATGGGCGAACAGGCACTGGAAGAAGACGACGGCGAACGGGCTGCCGGCATCTTCTCGCAGATCGTGGAGATCGCGCCGGACAATGCCCCCGCCCATGCCGGGCTGATCCGGGCGCTGATCGCTGCAGGCCATGCCGAGCAGGCCCGCGAAGTGCTCGACGCGCTTGATCCGGCCATGGCCACCGATGCCGCGATCCAGCAGGCCAGAACCGTGCTCGACCTCGCCGGGACGCAGGTGGATGAGGGCGAACTGGCTGCGCTGAAGGCCAAAGCAGAATCCAATGCATCCGACATGGATGCGCAGCTGGCCTATGCCGAAGCGGCCTATGCCGCTGGCCAGCGAGACGCCGCCGCCGATACGCTGCTGGCCATGGTGGCGGCAGACCGGGAATGGAATGACGGTGCAGCACGGACCAAGCTGTTGCAGATCTTCGAAGCGGTGGGGCTGGAAGATGAATGGGTGGTGGCGACCCGCCGCCGCCTGTCCAAGATCCTGTTCGGATAAGGCGCAAAATGCGGCTGACTATCTTCCCTTTGAGCGGCGCGGTTCTGTTCCCCGGACTGCAATTGCCGCTGCATATTTTCGAGCCGCGTTATCGCGCCATGGTCAGCGATGCGCTGGTGAAAGACCGGTTGATCGGGATGATCCAGCCGCAGCGGGCGGAGGAAGGCGCGCCGCTCTTCACGGTCGGTTGCATTGGCAGGATTGGCGATGTGGAGGCGCTGGAAGATGGCCGTTACAATATCATCCTGGATGGCGAGGCCCGCTTCCGGCTGGTGAAGGAACTGGATGTCTCCACGCCCTATCGCCAGATCGAAGCAGAGCAGATTACCGAAGCTGAAGACGCCGTGCTCGCCAGTATCGAGCGCGCCAGCCTGGAACGCGAAGCGCGCCGCTTTGCCGATGCACAGGGTTACAGCGTCGATTGGGACTCAGTCGCGCGGCTGGATGATGAGGCACTGGTCAACGGGGTAAGCCAGATTGCCCCCTTCGATCCCGCGGCGAAGCAGGCCCTGCTGGAAGCGCATACGCTGGGCGAACGCTGCGAATTGCTGGTCCAGCTGATGCAATTCTTCGGCCGCCGCGATGGCAATGATGACCGGGTTACGTTGCAGTAGCCTCGATCAGGCCGAAACTCCCGCTGATCCCGTCAATCACATACTGAATTGCCAAAGCTGCCAGCAGCACGCCCAAAAGGCGGGTGATAACCGCTTCCACCCGGTCACCCAGCAGCCTGATCAGCGGCCCGGCAGCGATCAGAGCAATGGCTGTCAGCAGCAGCACCGTGCCCAGCGCCGCGAGGACGACGAGGCTTTCCTCCGTTCCCTCGGCCTCATTCTGCAGCAGCATCACCGCCGCAATCGCGCCCGGCCCGGCCAGCATGGGCATGGCCATGGGGAAGACGGAGACATCCTCTACCTCCGGCGTCTTGTCATGCTGAGCGGAGAGTTTTTCCGCCCGCTCCTCGCGCCGCTGAGTGCGCTTTTCGAACACCATTTCCAGCGCGATCAGGAACAGCATGATCCCGCCGGCAATGCGGAAACTGTCGAGCTCGATATGCAGCGCGCCGAGCAGATCCTGCCCGAACAGAGCGAATATGACGAGGATTATCGCCGCGATAAAGGTTGCGCGCAGCGCCATTGCCCGGCGTTGCTGCGGGCTCGCATCATGGGTCAGCCCGGCATAGATCGGCGCGCAACCGGGCGGGTCGATCACTACGAACAAGGTGACGAAGGCAGAAAGGAAGAGTTCAACCATGGCCTATTTACTCGCCGGGGGGATGGTATGCGAAAGCGCCTCTGCCCATTGGCCTTTCTGCAGATAGATCGCAGAGAATTTGCGCGTCCCATCTGACAACTGGCCCCAGCGCCACTGCAGCGTGCCGTCTTTCGAGCTGTTATATTTGAACTGCATGTCAGGCGAAGTGATGCTGAGCCCTCCGGCGGAACCGGGCACATCGGGAATGGCTTCACCCTTTGCGCATTGGGCAACATTGCCTTCGATGAAGCTATAGGCTTCGACCAGAATCGCATTATCCTGACCTTGCGCGGCTTGCTCCGCCAGCCGCTTTTGCTCCGCCCGCGTCAGTTCGGCATCGGGCCATCCGAAATCATAGACATATTTATATTCGCCATCGCTCTGCCGTTCCCAGACAGTAATGAAATAGCCGAATTGCCCCTCCGGCTCGGCAAAGCGGCCGAACGACACCACTGTGCCGCCATCGCAGCTGGACCAGACCGCGCGCGGGGCCCATTGCACCGATTGCGGCGGGTCCTGTCTGCCTGCCAACCAGCCAGCCGCATCGACCGGACCGTTCGCACCATGGATCACTGCGCCGGGCGCGGCAAAGGCGCGAAAGGCCGTCCACTGCCCCTCTTCCCGTGCCATCCGGGCGAAAGCGAGTTCGCGTGCGACCACTGCACTGGGATTGGCCGTGTCGGGCAGCTTCATCGCCGGGCCGCCACGCGCATTACGCGGGCCGCCGCCCCCGCCTGCCGTGCTGCATGCGGCAATCAGGAAGAGCGGAATGAGAGCAAAGGCAAGACGGGTCATGCCGCGCTTCTAGTCGAGCACAGCCAAGCTGCCAATGATAGTCTCGCCGGAAACCGTCTGGAAATCAGAGGTCTTGCGGAACCGCCAGCCCTGCATTGCGATGCGCCGCGACCAGCGCGTTGCGCAGCAGGACGGCGATGGTCATCGGCCCGACCCCGCCCGG
>JAGREF010000390.1 GCA_020446665.1 Sphingomonadaceae bacterium | reverse complement strand
GCCAGCCGCGCGCTGGCGCATGAGCCGGAAGTGGAAGTGGCGTGGAGCGCTGATGTGCCCACTGCCACCGGCAAGAGCATGCGCGTGCCTTTGCCGGGGCGCAGCTTGCCGCCCGATCAGGCGCGTGAGGCGCGCGGCTTTGCTGACAGTTTCTCGCTCAAGCTGCTGCACCATAATGAAGGGCTGCATGGCCGCAATGCCCCCATCGAACCGGCTGCGCGGGCCTGTTACGATGCTGTCGAACAAGTGCGTTACGAAGCGCTTGGTTCGCGCGACTATGCCGGGATCAAGGATAATCTCGACGCTGCGCTGATGGTGCGGATGGGGGCGGACCCGATCACCCGCGCCAGCTCTGCAGAAGAGGTTCCGGTGCAGGCCGCACTGGCGCTGTTGCTGCGTGAGAAGCTGACCGGGCAGGCTATCCCGCAAAGGGCACAGGCCGGGGTGGATATGGTGCGCGACTGGATCGAGGATCGCGCCGCCGGTGACTTTGACAAGCTGCTGGGCTCGATGGAGGATCAGGAGGCGTTCCAGTCCTTGACGCTCGACATGCTGCGCCATCTCGAACTGACTCAGGCGGAAGACAATCCCGACGAAGGCGAGAATGAAGAGAGCGACCAGCCTGACGGGGATGACGACCAGCAGGACGAACAGGACGAGCAAGGCGATTCCGGTGAGCAGCAGACCACCGAAATGGCCGGCGAAATGGGCGAAGGCGACGATGACGGCGAAAGCGAAACCGAGGTCAGTTCCGAACAGGAAATGACCGAAGGCGATGCTGGCGAGGATGGCGAGGAAGGCATGATGCCGGTCCGCCCCAATCGCCCGTGGACGGATTTGCCGGAAGACTTTGATTACAAGGCCTTCACCGAGAAATATGACGAAGTGGTCGAAGCGCCTGAGCTGTGTGACAATGAAGAGCTCGACCGGTTGCGCGCCTATCTCGACAGCCAGCTGACCGGGCTGCAGGGCATCGTCACCCGGCTCGCCAACCGTCTGCAGCGCCGGTTGATGGCGCAGCAGAACCGCAGTTGGGACTTCGACCAGGAAGAGGGGTTGCTCGATGCTGCGCGGCTGGCCCGTGTGGTGATCAGCCCGGGGCATTCGCTGTCCTACAAGATCGAGCGTGATGTCGAGTTCAAGGACACGATCGTCACGCTGCTGATCGACAACTCCGGCTCCATGCGCGGGCGGCCGATCAGCATTGCCGCGATCAGCGCCGATATCATGGCCCGCACGCTGGAACGCTGTGGGGTCAAGACCGAGATCCTCGGCTTCACCACCCGCGCGTGGAAAGGCGGGCAAAGCCGCGAACAATGGCTGGCCGATGGCAAACCCGCCAATCCCGGCCGTCTCAATGACTTGCGCCACATTGTTTACAAGAAAGCCGACGAACCCTGGCGGCGTGCCCGGCGCAATCTTGGCCTGATGATGCGCGAAGGGCTGCTGAAGGAAAATATCGACGGCGAAGCGCTGCTATGGGCGCATAACCGGCTGATTGCCCGGCCCGAAGATCGCCGCATTCTGATGGTGATTTCAGACGGTGCGCCGGTGGATGATTCAACGCTCAGCGTGAATACGGCCGGCTATCTTGAGCAGCATTTGCGCAAGATCATCGAATGGATCGAGAAGCAAAGTCCGGTGCAGCTGGTCGCTATCGGGATTGGCCATGACGTGACACGCTATTATCGCAGGGCAGTGACGATAATGGATGTCGAGCAGTTGGGCGGGACGATTATCGAGCAATTGGCTGATCTGTTCGAAGCGGAATGAATTGCGCTTGCTGTGGCACCGGTCCGGCGTCATAATCATTACAGTATTGGGTAGGGATTTTTCATTTGAATAGGCATTTTTGCCGGTTCTTGATACCGGCTTCGGGTCTGCTGCTTTCGCCAGCGTTGGCGGCACAGGAGGTTGGGCCTGCGGTTTCCTCCGAAAAGGATGGTGATTCTGCCTCTGGCGAAGAGACCATTCCTGCCGCCGAAATGGCGCCGGAGACCTTCAGCTATGTGCTTCCCAAGCTTACACCGGTCGAGATTGAAGTGCTCGACGCGGTAGGAAGTGCGACCTCCAAAGGCGGCGATACATTCCGCATCCGGCTGGCCTATCCGATTATCCAGGATGGCCTCATCATCATACCTGCCGGAGCGGAAGGGATGGGCGAAGTCGTCCACGCCAAGAAGCGCGGAGGCAGCGGGGCGGGGGGTGAACTGATCCTCGCGGCGCGCTATGTCATGGTCGATGGGCGGGAAATGCGCCTGCGCAGCACTGAGCTGACCGCGAAAGGCCTCGATCAGACTGACAAGGCCATGGCGGTCGGTGTAGCCGTTGGCGTCTTCGGCATGATGGTGAAAGGCCGTGACGTAGAGGTTCTGCCCGGCCGGATTGCTGATGCCAAGCTCGCCCAGGATTTCGAGATTGTCCTGGCCGAAGCGCCTGCCAGCGCGCCGCAACAGGCGCAAATTGCCGTGCCCGTTTCGGAAGATGCCGAAACCAGCGAATAGATTGCAAAGCGAATATGATACAGTTTCTGGTTGGAGAAAAGTGATGCGTTTTGGATATAGTGTTGCGGCGGCTGTTGCTGCGGTTTCGATGGTTGCAATTGCCCCGGCACCGGCCATTGCAAAGGAAAAGGCCAAGAAGGTTCCGCCTTCTGAAATTACCATCCCGGCACCGCAGGAAGGATCCGGCCAGGTGGTGTTCTTCCGTCCCGGCGGGATGGGCGGCGCGGTGGCCTGCTCCATTCATGAGAATGGCGAAAAGATCAGCTCGCTGGGCGGCGGCCGCTATTTCATCCTCAACACCACTCCTGGTCGCCACGAATATTCGGTGAAGACGGAAAAGACTGACACTCTGGCGCTGGAAGTTGAAGATGGTGACCGCAAATGGGTCGC
>JAGREF010000032.1 GCA_020446665.1 Sphingomonadaceae bacterium | reverse complement strand
CCTCAGCTAACCCACAACCGGCTTCGGGCCGCCTCCTACTCAGCTTTTGGAGGCAAATATGAAATCAAACCCTCGACTTCTTGTAACAGCAACGGCCCTCGCTGTCGCCGCTTGCTCCCCAAGTGACTCTGCGGTCGAGCAGGCTGTACGCGACCATTGGCCAAACGAACAGGCCGGGCAACGTGGCCGTGCAGCCTTCTATTTCGATCATGCCGCCAGCTTCGAGAAAGGTGCCAGGATGAGTGCCCGAATATCCGCGCGCCTGGGCACTGAAAGCTCGATTTCGAGCAGTCACCAACAGGTTGCCGATGAGGATCGTGCGAGGGCCGATGAAGCGCAATGGATTGCGGATGCGGAACTCGAGGACGTTCATGATGTCTCCTGCGCTCCTGCTGCTCCAAACCCAGGCTACAACTGCGAAATGACCGTGACGCTGCGCGGCAAAGACGGCGAAGAAGCACGCCATTATGCGGGATACCGCTTCGACACTGTCGACGGTCGGCTGGCGGTTGTCGGTGGTCTGTAAGCTTCTGCGGGAAGAGTGAGGGGGGGAGTTTGGCTGAGTTGAATCAGCCAACGGAGAATGGTTATGAAAGCGCAGATTGTGCATGGCCGAGCGAAGGTTCTGCTTTCGAAGCTGGAGGGCTTTGGAGGTGCCGTGATCAAGATCGACGGCAGAACTTGCCGGTGGTGGGGCAGCGTATTGCCTATAGATAACGGAGACAGGCTGGTTGCATCAGGCTTTTCCGGAGCCAGTGGCACCTTCGAAATCTTCGCGGTGGCTATGCCTGATATGGGACTATTATTCTGCCAGCCCCATCGTTTCGGAATGACAGTCGAGCTGGTTCTTGCGTCCGCGGGGGCCATTTGCCTGACGGCTGCGCTGGCCCTGCTTGCCACGCTCGTTGGCGTGTTTCCGAACTTCTTTGGCCATGCATCTCTATTGCTACCCGCCTTCTTTATTATCCTGCTGGTTTGTCTTGGGTCAGGCGCACTCTGGATGGGATGGTCTGCGTTCCGTGGATACCAGGCAATCCTTATCGCCCGGCGACGAATCCATGAAGAGCTTGGCCTTCTTTGGGGCGGTGTGTCATGAACGGCCCGGAACTGGTCCAGGGGGCTGCGGAGCATATGCTCACCCCTGCGCAAACGCGAAATGAAGCTGTCTTTCGAATCAACGGGCGGGTCTGCCGCTGGTGGGGCAGTGGCCTGCCATTCAAGGACGGTGATTTATTGATTGCCGCCGGATATCACGGATCATCAGGTGCACTTCACGTTGATGCGATTGCGGTCCCGCAAGCGGGGCTGTTCTTTTCCAGCCCGCACAAGAAGGATATGATCGATGGCACCATCCTTATGTCGATTGGTGTCGCCATCATGCTCTGACCCATCCCTGACATGGTTGGCATCTATAGAATGCTCGGACCCTTTTTCGACATGTCGAAGGCCATCACCATGCTCCACTTCGCCGGATTGAAATTGGCTGCCGGGTACTTCCTCTGGTCGCATGGTAATTATCGTTACGCCTACGGCGCGGCGACGTTCGCGGCCTGATTGAGGGTGAAAGAGATTTTGAGTGTCAAATGGGGCGGCGATCCATAACGGAAAAATGGTGGGAAGTTTGGTAGGTGTCTTGGTCTCACCGCTATCGCCTAGCACTGGGGTCTTCTCATACGGTAAATCCGTGTGAGCACCGACGTCGACAGGCACGTCTTTGATCGCTGATCAGTCGTAGGTGCATTGAAAATTTATCCAGCTCGCCTTCAACGACGACCCTATCGGCATTGACAAATCTGCAAGCACGCGGAGATAGGCCCAAGGTTACTCGGGACTACATGCACCTCTATGCCCACGATTTTACAGGCAATATTTGATCTTTTTTCTTTCAATTCGCGTGACAGCCAATAGGTAAGCTGCGATTGGAACAGTCGGGCGCTCATGCAGGAAGAACAGAATAACAATCCGGCGGCGCCCGCCGATCAAGCGCTTGGCTGTTTTGTCTTGCTGGCCCAGTTTTTGGGGGTGGCGGCAGAGCCTGCGCAGATTCATCATGATCGAGGACAGGGTGACAAGCCCTATGACTTTGATGATCTCATCCGCATTGCAAAGAAGCTGGGGTTAATCGCGAAGCGCAAGAAGTCTGCCGTGTCGGATCTCGTCAAGCAACCATTGCCTGCGCTGGTTACTCTGCGCGAAGGCGGCACTGCGATCCTGCTCAAGGTCGACGATAGCGGCGAGACCGGCACGCGCCATCTGGTGCTCGCCGCCGGGCAGCAAGCACCCGAAGTCTGGTCACTGGAAAAGGTCGAAGAGCGCTTTACCCTGGCAGGAGGCGAAGCAGACCTGCTGCTGATGACGAGCCGCGAACATATTGCAGGGCAAAAGCGCGCCTTTGATATCAGCTGGTTCATCCCTGCGCTGGTCAAATATCGCGGCCCCTTGCGCGATGTCTTGCTGGGCAGTTTCTTTCTCCAGCTGGTCGGACTCGCATCGCCAATCTTCTTCCAGCTGGTGATTGATAAGGTGCTGGTCCACCAGTCCATGACCACGCTGGAGGTGCTGGCAATTGGCCTTTCGACGGTGCTGGTGTTCGAGACGCTGCTGTCTGCGCTCAGGAACTGGCTGTTTGCGCATACCACCAACAGGGTCGATGCCGAGCTGTCGGCAGCCTTGTTCCGCCATCTGGTTGCCTTGCCGCTGAGCTATTTCGAGGCCCGGCGCGTGGGGGACAGTGTGGCGCGTGTGCGCGAGCTGGAGAATATCCGCAACTTCCTCACCAGCAATGCGGTAACCGTGGTGATCGATCTGTTCTTCACCATCGTCTTCTTTGCGGTGATGTATATTTACTCACCGATGCTGACGCTGATCGTGGCGCTGACCGTGCCGATTTACGCGTTGATCTCGATCGTGGTAACGCCGCCGCTCAGGACCCGGCTCGACGAGAAGTTCAAGCGCGGGGCGGAGAACCAGGCCTTCCTGGTCGAGACCGTCACCGGCATCGGTACGCTCAAAGCCATGGCGGTGGAACCGCGCATGCGTGACCGGTGGGAGAAGCAGTTCGCGGGCTACACTGCGACCGGCTTCGACGTGGCAGTGCTCGCCAATTGGGGCAGCCATGCGATCCAGCTGGTTTCCAAGCTGACCACGGTGGCGATCCTGTTCTTCGGTGCAAAAGCAGTGATTGCAGGTGAGCTGTCGGTCGGGGCGCTGGTGGCGTTCAACATGCTGGCAGGCCGTGTGGCGCAGCCGATCCTGCGGCTCTCGCAATTGTGGCAGGACTTCCAGCAAGTGCGGATCTCGGTTGACCGTTTGGGTGACATCCTCAATGCGCCTGCCGAGCCGGAGCATAACCCGAACCGCGCCAGCCTGCCGCCGATCAAGGGGCGGGTGGAGTTTGACAAGGTCCGCTTTCGCTACCGCCCCGATGCGCCTGAGGCGTTGCGCGGGGTCAGCCTCGACATCGCGCCGGGTGAGATGCTCGGTATTGTCGGCCCATCAGGCAGCGGCAAGAGCACGCTGACCAAGCTGGTGCAGCGGCTCTATGTGCCAGAGCAAGGCCGCGTGCTGGTGGACGGGACGGATCTCGCGCTGGTCGATCCGGCCTAGCTGCGGCGGCAGGTAGGGGTCGTGCTGCAGGAGAATATCCTCTTCAACCGCACTGTGCGCGAGAATATCGCGCTCACCAACCCTACGATCGCGATGGAGCGGGTGATTGCCGCAGCAGAGCTTGCCGGCGCGCATGAGTTCATCCTCACGCTTGCGCATGGCTATGACACGATTATCGAAGAGCGTGGCAGCAACCTTTCAGGCGGCCAGCGGCAGCGGCTTGCGATTGCCCGCGCCCTGATCACCGATCCGCGCATCCTGATCCTCGATGAAGCAACCAGCGCGCTGGACGCTGAAAGCGAAGAGATCATCCAGACCAATCTCACCCGGATTGCGCAGGGGCGCACGGTGATGATCATTGCGCACCGCCTGTCCGCCGTGCGCCCCTGCCACCGTATCATCACGGTCGAGGCGGGCGAGGTGACTGAAATGGGCAGCCATGACGAGCTGCTGCGCGCCGGCGGCCGCTATGCCCAGCTTCACGCCAAGCAGACCGGGATGGCCGCAGGGTAATATGTTGACCGAGCTCTGGAGCATGTGATGAAGGAAGAAAAAGTCGATCTGCTGATCAGCATTGATCAACGAACGAACATTGAGCTCAAGACCTATCTCGCTCAGCAAGGGAGCGAACAGGGTGATCTGGCGAGTTTCGTGGAAGATGCAGTCAAGTGGCGGATGTTCAGTCTCAACCTTGCAGAGATCAGGAAGGGATTTGTGGATCTGTCAGTTGAAGAAATCGAAACGCTTGTCGCAGACGCGCTTGCCAGCACACAAAATAGCTAAAGGCGAGGGGCTGCGTTAATGCGGGTCATGATTGACAATGCCGTCCTGATCAGTGGGATACTGTCCGACGCGTCGCCGTCAGGCAGACTTCTCGCCCTGTGGCAGGGGCGCCATTTTGATATCGTCGTCAGCGAGCGGCAGTTTCAGGAATTGGGATCTGCCTTGCAATATCCCAGGCTCGCATCGCGCATCGTGCTTGCTGGTGATGGGCGCTTTCTTCTTGCTCGAGCCGAGCGCCTCATGGCCGATTTACGATCTCTTACTTTGGAGGCTGGGCAAAAGTTTGGTGCCCTTCCTAAGATAGCTGCTGTTCATCGAAGCGCTAAAGCGTCCAATGATGATGAGAAGGTGGACTTCCTTATCGTGCAAGATGGCAAGTTGGGGAAAACGCAGCCGCCGTCTTATGCGGCCAATATAGTGCCTGTCTCGGTATTCCTGTCTCGCGACTGGAATGGCGGATAGTGGGTAGACTGTCCGATCGCTTCCCCACCATCACGCGGCATCTTTCCGTGCTGCGCGAAAGCTGGCGGGCGCAGAACCTCGCTGACAAGGCGTTCAAGCCGCGCGAGGCGCATGAGTTCCTGCCCGCTGCGCTGGAAATCATGGAAAAGCCCCCCAGTCCGGGCCTGCGCCGCCTGCTGTGGCTTACCTGCACCCTGTTCGTGCTGGCGATCATCTGGGCCATTGTCGGCCAGATTGATGTGGTTGCCGTGGCTTCGGGCAAGACGGTGCCGACGGGCAATGTCAAGGTCGTCCAACCCCTTGAGATCGGCTCGGTCCGGGTGATCCATGTGCGCAACGGGCAGTTCGTCAAAAAAGGCGATTTGCTGGTCGAACTCGACCCGACGCTGGCCATTGCTGACGAGGCACAGAGCGAACAGACGCTGCTCTCCGCCCGGATCATGCAGGCGCGCAATGATGCGTTGCTGGCCTATCTCGATGGGCGTGCAGCCCGCTTTGTCGCGCCGCCCGGCACCCCGCCCCAAATCGTGCGCACCGAACAGGCCTTCATCAGCAGCGCTATCGGCGAATATGAAGCGCGCCGCGCCTCGCTCGTGCAGCAGCGCGCGGAACGCCGTGCCGAGCTGACAGGGGCCGAAGCCGAGATCGCCAAGCTTACAGAAGCGCTTCCCTATCTCGACAAGCAAATGGCTGCGCGCGCCGAACTTGCCGAGAAGGGCTATTACTCGAAGCTCAAACTGCTCGAATATGAGCAGGCGCGGGCCGAGCATCTGCGCAATATCGATGTCCAGCGCGCCAATGCGGACAAGGCACGCGCCGCTATCGGCACGCTCGATGCAGAAATGGCCAGTCTACGCCAGAATTTCGGCAAGCTGGCGGTCACTGACCTCGCCGAGGCCAATGACAAGGCAGGCCTTGCCGGCGAGGAACTGCGCAAGGCGGGGCGCAGGCGTGAACTGATGGAACTGCGCGCGCCGGTCGATGGTGTGGTTCAGCAGCTTGCGGTCACAACGGTCGGCGGGGTGGTCCAGCCTGCGCAGCCGCTGATGGTGATTGTTCCGTGCACTTCTGGAAACGCCAAGGTTCTCACCAGTTGCAATGGCAGCATCGAGGTGGAGGCCTTTGTCCAGAACAAGGATATCGGCTTCGTGAGTGTAGGCCAACGCGTCGCGGTGAAGCTGGAGGCGTTCAACTTCACCGATTACGGCCTGATCGAAGGCACGGTGGAGAATATCAGCCGCGATGCCATCGACCAGAGCCAGCAGCCTGCAGGCAGCGTGCGCGACGAGAATGGCCGCCCGATCCAGCCCGGCCTG
>JAGREF010000389.1 GCA_020446665.1 Sphingomonadaceae bacterium | reverse complement strand
GGCAAAGCAGGTGCCAAGGAATGACAGCAGAAGGAATGTCAGACCGGTTTTGGTGCCAAGGCCGATCCGCCTTGCGTCAGGGATCACCCAAAGCATGAAGGCTCCCCAGACAACCAGAATGTCGATGGTGAGAAAGCCTGCCGCCGATCCGCTCTGATATGCATCGATAAAGAATGACGGCAGGTTCAAGATATTGCCGCCTGCACCAATCCAGTCAAAGGCCAGACTCCAGACCCAGATGAGCGAGGCGATGGCCGCCAGCGCGTAAACTGTATGTCGAATTTTCATGTCGGCCTCGTGCTCCTGAATAGGGTGCTCAAACCGCGAGTGCCTTGCGCGCTGCGCTGTAATCTTCTGCTAACCAGTCGATATAGTCTGCAGCCGGACCGGATTTCTTGACCGCGCCAATACCTTGCCCTGCGCTCCAGATTTCCTTCCAGGCCTTGGCATTGTCACCGCCGCCATCGATATTGATCGCCTTGCCCTCGGTCCGCGCGAGGTTGGCCGGATCGAGGCCGTTTTCGATGAGTGAGGGTCGCAGGAATGTGGCATCGACGCCGGTGAAGCAGTCTGTCACCACAATATCGTCTGCTGAACAATCAACCACCATCTTCTTGAAACCGGGCTGCGTATTGGCTTCGGTAGATGCCAGAAAAGGCGAACCGATATAGGCAAGATCTGCGCCCAGCGCCTCTGCCGCCAGCACGGATCGCCCGGTGGCGATTGCACCCGACAGGATCAACAGGCCATCCCACCATTCGCGGATCTCCGCCGCCAGTGCAAAGGGGCTGATAAAGCCGGTGTGTCCGCCCGCGCCAGAGGTGAGCGCGATAATTCCGTCCACGCCCATCTCAGCGCATTTGCGGGCGTGGTGGTTCTTGGCCACATCCTGAAACACAAGGCTGCCATTGGCCTGCAATTCACGCACAAGATCGGGATTTGCCGCCAGTGCCAACACCACGATTGGCACCTTGTGTTTGAGGACCACAGCAAGATCGGCATCGAGCCGTGAATTGGTGCGATGAGCAACCAGATTGATGGCAAAGGGACGGTCGCCAACTTCTGATTTGATCCGCGCAATATCGGCGTCCAGCGCATCGGTGCTGCGGGGGTTGAGCGCGGGCATCGATCCGACAATCCCGGCCTTGCATTGTGCGATCACCAAATCTGCGGTGGACGCAATGAACATCGGCCCCGCCATCACGGGAAGGCGCAGCTGCGACCGCAGACTTTTCGCCAGATCATTCATATCAATCGCTCCATTCGATGGCTCCAGCATCGAGCACTTTGCGTGTATCGACAAAGGCCTGAAAGCGCGCTTTTGCACCATCGTGCCAGATGTCAAACCGCAACTTGTCACCGGGCAAGACCACGCCGCTAAAGCGGCAAGCGAGCTGACAAACTCTTGCTGCGTTCTTTCCCAGCGCCCGTGAAACGACAATGCCTGCCATCGCATAGCTTGCCAGCCCATGCAGAATAGGACGCGGAAAACCGGCGGTCTGGGCGAAATCCGGATCGAGATGCAACGGATTCCAGTCACCCGAAAGGCGATAGATCAGTGCTGCGCGCGGCGAGACCGGAAGGCTTTGCGAGCAATGCGGTTCAGTCTCGGGGATAAGCCCTTCCGTGTGGGAAGCGGGCGGGCCGCCAAAGCCGCCATCGCCGCGCAACAGCAATGTCTGTTCGAGACGGCAATATTCAGTACCATCAGCAGCATCGCGGATGGTGCGTTCCAATACCAGCACGGCTCCTTTTCCTTCGCCGCGGTCTGTCAGCGAAGTAACCCGCGCCGTGCCGACCACTGTTCCTTCGGGTGGAAGTGGATTGGCAAACCGGGCAGATTGCGCAGAGTGGACGAGCTTACCAAAAGTGATGCCAAATTTCGGGTTGCGAATCCACATTCCGGGAGATGCGAGGGTAACGGCCATGCTGGGAAGCACCGATAACTCACGTTCGTCAAGATAGCGCAGATCCTCCCGGTCCATTGGATCATGGCCCATGCCCACACCGAGCGCGTAGAGGATTGCGTCGCGGCGATCCCAGCAATGCGTTGTCTCGCCAAAATCATGGCGCAGCAGGGCAGCCGCGTTGATCATGCTACACCGGATCCCAGGTGAACACATCGCCGGAGCGGTACAGGGGGTAAAAGTCGGCCCGGAATTGGTCGAACACCCGTTCAGCGACGGTTTCCGGAGTCCAGCCATCACTGGTGTGTGCAGTCTTGATCGGGCGCGGCTGGCTGAACAGGTATATCTCGTTGTTGCGCACGCCGAAGATCTGGCCGGTCACGTCGGCTCCTTCATCGCTTGTCAGGGCAACCACGAAAGGTGCGATCTTCTCCGGCACCAGCTTTTTCAGCCCTTCAACACGCTTTTGCTGCTCTGGTGTATCAGTGGGAATGGAATCGATCATCCGCGTCCAGGCGAATGGGGCGACCGCGTTGGAGCGCACATTGAACCGCTGCATATCGAGCGCGATGGACTTTGACAGGCCGACGATGCCTAATTTTGCCGCCGAATAATTGGCTTGCCCGAAATTTCCGATCAGCCCGGAGGTTGATGTCATGTGGACATAGGCACCCGATGCCTGTTCCTTGAACAGTGGCGCGGCGGCGCGGCTGACATTGA
>JAGREF010000388.1 GCA_020446665.1 Sphingomonadaceae bacterium | reverse complement strand
TCGTGGCGTCATTGAGGACATAGCCATCATCATCCACCAACCCGTCCTGGCCATGGCTGGTATAGGGATCGAGCGCGACGTCAGTCAGCACGCCGATATCATTCCCGCAAGCGTCCTTGATCGCGCGAATTGCGCGGCACATGAGATTGTCGGGATTGAGCGCTTCCTCGCCCCGCTCGCTGCGGCGTTCCGGCTGTGTATTGGGGAACAGCGCAAGGCAGGGGATGCCCAGCGCCACCGCTTCCTTCGCGCGGGCCACAATCAGATCGACCGACCAGCGCGAGACACCGGGCAGCGACGCAACGGGTTGCTCCACCCCTTCGCCCTCTGTGACAAAGAGCGGCCAGATCAGCTCTGCCGGGGTCAGTACATGTTCGCGGTGGAGCGCACGACTCCACCCATGGGCACGGGTGCGGCGCAGGCGGATGGCGGGATAGGAAGCTGTCATGGCCGTGGTCTGCCGGAATTGGCGTGGAGGTTCAATCAATCAGCGCAGCTTGCGCGGATTGGCGACTTTTTCGATCTCGCGCTCCGGCTCTGCCTGTTCCGTTTCGCGCGGGGCAAGCGAAGCGAGCGCAGCGCCGGGTTCAACCGTCTTGAGCTTGTCCAGCGAGGCGCGGAAAGCGCGCAATTCCTCACCGCTCAATTGCGCGCGGGTGACATAGCGGACAGAGGCCGGATCGACCGACTGGCCGCCGCGATACATTTCATAATGGAGATGCGCCCCGGTGGAGAGGCCGGTCGAGCCGACATAGCCTATCACCTGCCCGCGCCGGACCGATTGCCCGCCGCGCACGGCCAGACGGCTCATATGGCAATAGCGCGTTTCCAGCCCGCCGCCATGGCTCAGCCGCACGGCAATGCCGCAGCCGCCCATGCGCCCGGCGCCCGACACGCGGCCATCGCTGACCGCCACGATTGGCGTGCCATAGCTGGCGCGATAATCCTGCCCCCGATGCATCCGGCGATAGCCCAGGATCGGGTGACGCCGCATGCCATAGCGCGAAGACACGCTGCCCGGCACGGGCGAAAGCAGGCCATTGCGCTGTTCACCTACGCCAGAGGCTTCGAAAAAGCGGCCTTCGCTGCCCCAGCGCATCAATTGCGTGCGCGGCTTCCCGTCGCGTTCGATCCCGGCATAAAGCAGGCGGCCGGCCTGTACTTCGCCGGTGGCAGCGCGGCGATAGGAGATGATAATGTCGAAAGTATCGCTGGAACGGAGCGCGCTGTCGAGGTCGAGATGCTCGCCCACGGTTTCCAGATATTGCTGCACTGCTGTAGCAGGCGCCCCAGCCGCGCGGGCTGAACGATAGAGGCTGCCGCCGACAGTGCCGCGAATACGCAGCGGTGTTTCGTCCACCCGGATCGGGCGGCGTTCCAGCGCCAATGCGCCGCCCGCACGGCTGATCGCCAGCTCAAGATCAAACCGCGCGCGGAAAGAGAGACTGTCCAGCGGACGCGATGCGCCCGGCTGAGGGCGACGCCCGAGGATGATGTCTACCTGTGTGCCCGGTTCGATATCGGAAAGCGGGATCGCGCCTGCCACCAGTTCGCTGATCCGCGCAGCGTCGCCGGAGCCAACCCCGGCGCGCTGGAGCATGCGCCCGAAACTGTCCCCTCTCACCAGCGTCGCCAGTAGTTCGACCGTGGGCCGTTCCGGTGCGGACTTAAGCGGGATCACGGCATCGGTCGCACCCATATGGCGGCCACTATCCGCACCCAGCGCCAGCGGCAGGATCATCTGGCTGCGAAATTCATCGCGCACGG
>JAGREF010000387.1 GCA_020446665.1 Sphingomonadaceae bacterium | reverse complement strand
TCAAGAGCCTGCGCGAAAACTTCGATGCCGTGGTCATGTCTGGCGGTGCCGAAGATGCCCGCCCGCTGCAGATTCCCGGTGCGGAACTTCCCGGCGTGCGCCTGGCGATGGAATTCCTGACCCAGCAGAACAAGCGCAATGCCGGCGATGATGAAACGCGCGCCGCACCGCGCGGCTCGCTGCTCGCCACGGGCAAGCATGTGATCGTGATCGGCGGCGGCGATACGGGGAGTGACTGTGTCGGCACCTCCAACCGCCAGGGCGCAGCTTCGGTTACTCAGATCGAAATCATGCCGCAGCCGCCGGAAAAGGAAAACAAGCTGCTGACCTGGCCTGACTGGCCGATGAAGCTGCGCACTTCCTCCAGCCATGAAGAGGGCGTGGAGCGCGACTGGGCCGTGCTGACCAAGCGCGTGGTCGGCGAAGGCGACAAGGTTACCGGGCTGGAATGCGTCCGCGTCGAATGGAAAGACGGGCAGATGCAGGAAGTGCCGGGCAGCACCTTCACGCTCAAGGCCGATCTGATTTTCCTCGCCATGGGCTTCCTTGGCCCGAAAAAGGCCGGGATGCTGGAACAGTCGGGCGTGGAGCTGACCGAGCGCGGCAATATCGCTGCGGATACGGATAGCTATGCCACAAGCGAAGACATGGTCTTTGCGTGCGGTGACATGCGTCGCGGCCAGAGCCTCGTCGTCTGGGCCATCCGCGAAGGGCGGCAATGCGCCCGCGCCGTGGATGAAGCGCTGATGGGTGTGACTGAGCTGCCGCGCTGATGCGGCGACGGCCCGGTTTGATCTCCGGGATCAGTGCCTTTGCCTTATCGGCTGCGGGCTTGCTTGCTGGTTGCATAGCGCCTGCCTCGCAAACGCCCGCCGGTGCTGCTTCGGCGCAACCTGCTGCTCTATCGCGGGAGGATGTGGCGGGGACCTATGTGCTTGAACGATCTTTTGAAGCGGCAATGCAGCTGGAATTGCGCGCGGACGGGACGTATCTTTATGCGCTTTCCGTGGGCGCGCTAGACGAACGCTCGCAGGGGAGCTGGTCGGTCACGCCAGGCGGGACAATCACCTTCGCCACGACACCTCGCCCGGAGGCGCCAGAGTTTGAACGGCTTGCCGATGGCACGGTGCAGGATTCGCCCTATCTGATCGTGATCTGGCCCAATGGTGTGCCCGTGCAGGGGATTAATGTTGCCCTGCAATGCGCCAATGGGGCAACCGCATACGGATACACGCTTGACACAGGCTGGCCCTATGAAGGCCCGGAAGAGGACATGGGCGGCGATGACTTATGTGATGATCCGCAGAGCTTGCGTTTGATCGAACCGGTGCATGATGTCTATTCACCGGCATATGATGTGGCTGGCGCCGGCGGTGGATTGCGATTTGTGCTGCACCCCAACGATATGGGGGTGCGCGACATGACTGACTGGCAGGCAAGCGTAACGGGTAATCGCATCCGCTTGCTGCATGAAAGTGAAGGTGCCGCTGTACTGGTTCGTCTGCCCCGATAGGCGATTGTAACGCGAAAGACAGGATTGCAGGGTCAAATGCCAACTATTGCCACGCTGACCATGAATCCGACCATCGACGTTGCCTATGACGTTGGTGAAGTGCGCCACACCCACAAGATGCGCTGCTCGGCGGCGCAATATGATCCGGGCGGTGGCGGGATCAATGTTGCGCGGGTATTCGTGCGGCTGGGCGGATATGCGGAGTGCTATTACCTGTCGGGTGGCGCGACGGGCACGGCACTGGATGGCTTGCTCGACCTGCACCAGCTGGTGAAGCGCCCGGTCCATATTGCCGGGCAGACGCGGGTGGCCTTCAACGCGCATGAAACCAGCAGCAACAAGGAATATCGCTTCATCGCCCCCGGGCCTGAGGTCGCGGAAAGCGAGTGGCAGGCGATGCTCGACCTGCTCATGGATGTGCGCTGTGACTACCTCGTCGCCAGCGGCTCCCTGCCGCCGGGTGTACCGGATGATTTCTATGCGATGCTGGCTGATCGGGCGAGTGCGCAAGGGTACAAGCTGGTACTGGATACATCAGCTGCAGCCATGGCGGGCGGCCTGTCACGCGGCGGGGTACACCTGGTGAAACCGAGCGCGGGTGAGTTGCGCGCGCTGGTCGGGCGTGACCTTGCGACGCGCGACGATATTGCCGATGCTGCGATGGCACTGGTCGAAACCGGAAAGGCCGAGCTGGTCGCCGTCACCATGGGCCATGAAGGCGGCGTGCTTGCCAGCGCGAAGGGCCCCCAATTTGCCCCTGCGATCGAGGTTGAAGCCAAGAGCGCGGTGGGGGCCGGTGACAGTTTCCTTGCCGCGATGGTCTGGGCCCTCGCGCGCGGCCGCGATCCATTGGCTGCTTTCCGTTACGGCATGGCTGCGGGCAGTGCAGCAGTGCTTACTCCCGGTACTAATCTCTGCCGCCCCGCCGATATTGAAAAGCTCTACCAAGAGGCGCTGTTGCAATAGCTATTTGACCGACGAAAGACTGATGCATCCGGGTCGCATTTCGCATCCGATCCGGATTTATCCTTATCTAATTGTTGGCAAAGCACGATTTAACTGCTTCTTATGCTTGCGAAGCGAGGGGCTGGCTGGAAAACCGGCCCGTCATGTGTGAGGGAGATAAGTGGCTGGTGCCTAACCGACCACGCCGCCGGCCTATGCGATCCTGCTACTCTTTTCGTCATACCCTGGCCTTGCTGGCAAGTGCAGCATTGTGGCTGATGGCCGCGCCGATCCATGCAGAAGGCCTTTTGACCGGGGGCGTTGCACCCGTAGTCGGTGACGAAGTCGATCCCGAGGCGACAGAATCGACTAAGCCTGCCCCGCCGCCGCCAGCCACAATCCAACCCGCCAGCAAGCTGGTCAGGGTTCACGGCGTGTGGTCGCAATTCAGCGAATTGCCGCTTGCGGGTGATGCGCCCAACACGCTGACCTATGGCGGCAAGCTTGATGGTTACATCGACATTGGCGGCTCTGCCTTTGGCGCCGATAACAGCATCACCGTGCATGTTCGGCCTGAATTTCGCTATGGCGAAGACAGTAACGGGCTGATCGGCCTGATCCCGTCCAACACCGAACTGTTCTATCCCGGTGACGGGGAGGTGTTCGACCTGTCGCTGAGTGTGACCAAGCGCTGGAAAAGCGGGGTGAGCCTGACAGTGGGCAAGGTCAATGTGCTCGACCTCGCTGAACATTTGCCGGTCATTGGTGGCGGCGGGCATGAAGGCTTCCAGAACCTCGCCATGGCGCTTCCCCCCAGCGCGGTTGTCCCTGCCAAGATCACCGGCGTGTTGCTTGATGTGCCAACGAAGAAAGTGCTCTATCGCTTCTGGGTGTTCGATCCGGCGGTGCAATCGCGCCGCAGTGGGCTGGAAGATCCGTTTGATCGTGGTGTGGCCTTCCTTGGCTCCGTGACTTTCCCGGTGAATTTGGACGGGAAGCATGGCTATTATGCCGTGAAACTCGCCGGTTCGACCCGCAGTGCCATCGCCGATGATGCGCTACCCGCCGTATTGGTGCCCGGGCCGGGTTCGACATTCGGCCAGCGAAAGGGCGAAATGAGCGTGGTGCTCGCGGCCTATCAGAATGTGGCTGAATATCCCGAAGCTCCGGGCAAGGGCTGGGGGCTGTTCGGGCAAGTCTATATCTCCCGGGGCGATCCGACTTTCCTCGACCGCAGCGCATTATTTGGCATTTCTGGCAATCCGCGGGCACGGCCGCAGGATCGCTTTGGCATTGCCTGGTTCCGTTATTCTCTGACCAACAAGCTGGTCGATGCCCTCTCTGCCCGCCTTGCGCTAGAGGATGAGGAAGGCGTTGAAGCTTTCTACACACTGCAAGTGGCGAAGCCGCTGCGGGTCACGGCCAGCTTGCAGGTGGTCGATAGTGCGATTGCAGCGCGCACTACGGGGGTGCTTGGCTCGCTAAGGGTTTCGACCCGGTTCTGATGGCCCAGGCTGTGGCAACCAGCTTGCTGGCGCTGTGCATTTCCTTTGCTGTCGGTTTTGCCATTCGGCGTGGCAGCACCTGCATGGTCGAAGCGACCCGGCAATGGGTGGTCGATGGCCGCAGCCGCCGGATGCGTGCGCTGGTTGTGGCAGGGGCAAGCTCGGGCTGCATCATCCTGCCCCTGGCATGGTTGCTGCCGAATTCGGCCCATCTTGCCCCGTCCTATCCGGTCATGGCTGTGCCGCTGCTTGCCGGAGCCATATTCGGGCTGGGCGCCCGTATTAATGGCGGTTGTGCCTTTGGCACGCTAGCCCGGCTGGCTGGCGGAGACCTCTCCATGCTGGGTACCGTGCTGGGTAGCCTTCTTGGCGCGCTTGCCGGTGCTTCGTTTGGGTCCAGGCCGGCCATAGAGCCTGCACCTTTTGCGGAACCCGGCTGGCTGGCCGGGGGCGCGCTGGTCCTGTCTGGAGCGATTGCAGTGGCGACGATCCGCC
>JAGREF010000031.1 GCA_020446665.1 Sphingomonadaceae bacterium | reverse complement strand
GCGGAATTGTCGATGAAATCCGTATTGATCCGCCCGCCCCGCAGCGCGAATTCAATGCGCCCGGCCTGCGTCACACCCAGATTGGCCCCTTCGCCAATCACTCTCGCCCGCAGGCTGGCAGCATCCACTCGTAGCGTATCATTGGCCGGATCGCCCACCTGCACATTATTTTCATGGCTGGCCTTGATATAGGTGCCGATCCCGCCGAACCAGATCAGATCCACCGGTGCGCCGATAATGGCCGAAATCAGGACTTCGGGTTCGATCTCCGACACATCAAGCCCCAGCATGTCCTGCACAGCTCTGGTCAGCGGAATACGCTTCATGCTGCGCGCAAAGACGCCGCCGCCTTTCGAAATTAGGGCCTTGCCATAATCCTCCCAGCTGGAGCGCGGCAGGGCGAACATGCGCTTGCGTTCCTTCCAGCTGGCTGCCGGGTCGGGATCGGGATCAAGGAAGATATGGCGATGGTCAAAGGCCGCGACCAGCTTGATCGCCTTGGACAGCAACATGCCATTGCCGAACACGTCACCCGACATGTCGCCGCAACCGGCCACGCGGATCGTGTCTTTCTGCACATCCACGCCCATTTCGAGGAAATGCCGCTGGACAGAGACCCACGCCCCCTTGGCCGTGATGCCCATCGCCTTGTGGTCATAGCCGACCGAGCCGCCACTGGCGAAGGCATCGTCGAGCCAGAAGCCGCGCTCTATCGCAATCGCATTGGCGACGTCAGAGAAAGTCGCGGTGCCCTTGTCCGCTGCGACCACGAAATAGGGGTCTTCCCCGTCATGGATCACGACCTGTTCCGGATGGACCACCTTGTCGCCTACAATATTGTCGGTGACGGAGAGCAGCGTGCGGATGAAGATCTGGTAGCTGGCCTTGCCCTCGGCCGCCCATGCATCGCGGTCGCGCGCCGGGTCTGGCAATTGCTTGGGGTAGAAGCCGCCCTTGGCCCCGGTGGGCACGATCACGGCGTTTTTCACGCGCTGCGCCTTCATCAGGCCAAGGATTTCCGTGCGGAAATCGTCGCGCCGGTCGGACCAGCGCAGCCCGCCGCGGGCCACCGGCCCGGCGCGCAGATGGATGCCTTCGACCCGGCGCGAATAGACCCAGATTTCCCGCCAGGGCAGCGGTTTGGGCAGGCCGGGGACCTGTGCGGATTCGATCTTGAAAGCCAGCGCCTCTGCCGCTGCCGGAGCAAAGGCGTTGCTGCGCAAAATCGCCTCTACCAGCGCGTGATAGAGCCGCAGCAGGCGATCATCATTGATCGCCGCAACGTTGCCGAGTCCGGTGCGGATCGCGTCGCGCTGCGCATCGCAAGCGGCATCGCGACTGCCCTTGAACGCCGGATCGTGGCGCGCGCGGAACAGCGCCACCAGTGCGCGGGTCACATCGCCAGCGCCGTATAGGGCATCAACCACCGTATAGATGGTAAAGCCCATCCCCCCCTGACGGAGATAGCGATAGAAGGCGCGCAACCAGTCCGCCTCGGTCGCAGCAAGGCTTGTGCCGATGACCAGCCGGTTGAACACATCATTTTCCGCTGCGCCATTGAGCACGGCAGAAATGGCCTGTTCGATCGCCTCTGCGCGCTCCAGTATCTGCGCGGCATTGTCGCCTGCGCCCAGTGCCAGCGTGAAATCGTGAATTGTCCCCAGCCTGCCAGCATCGAGCGGTGTCGGAACCTCTTCCAGCACGCGGAACCCGAAATTTTCCAGCGCAGGGACAGCGTCGGACAGGGGCAGGGCGCCTTGCTGCTGGTATACTTTCAGGCGCAGGCAATCCTGCGGGTCACTTTCCAGATGATATAGCCGCGCATCACGCGGTGCCGTGATGCCGGGGGCTGGCTGTTCGCCATGCCGGGCGGCCAGCTTGCGCAGGCGCGCAATGTCGCGGGCGGCCTCCGCCGGGCCATAGGCGCTGCGATAGGATGGCGGGAAAGCATCGGCATAGCGCGCGGCGATGGCAGCGGCGCGGCCGCCTTCCTCCCCCTTGGCCAGCTCGGCTTCGACCGCTTCGCTCCAGCCGCGCAGCATTGCCTGCAGCTGCGCTTCCAGCGCGGCACTGTCCGGCGCGCCTTCGCCTTCGCGGAAATCGAGCACGAAGCGCAGCATGGCCAGATTGCCGCCTTCGACCTGCAGGCTCCAGTCCAGCAAATCGGCCCCGGCAGCACCGGCGACCAGCGATTGAACCTGTTCACGCACCTGCGTGGACACCATGTCACGCGGCATCCAGACAAAGGCGAACAAATGGCGCGCCAGCGGGGCCTCCACCAGCGCCAGACGCGGGCGGGGGCGATCCTCCAGGCTCATCATCGTGGCCGCTACCCGTTCGACATCCGCATCGGAGAAGCTGATCACAAGATCATGCGGCAGCGCGGTCAGCGCATGAGCCAGCGCCTTGCCTGCATGGCTGGCCCGGTCAAAGCCGAACCGTTCCATCATCGTGGCCAGCTGCGTGCGCAGGCGCGGTACTTGCGAGGGCGGCATGCCCAGAGCGACGCTGGTCCAGACCCCGGCATGGATGGACAGCGCAGCCACCCGGCCTTTTTCGATCACCGGCAGGATAAACAGGTCCAGCGGCACCCGCCGGTGGACATTCGACATGCGGT